>NZ_JAEVHN010000526.1:0-4363 GCF_016803375.1 Micromonospora sp. 4G55 | reverse complement strand
CGCCGGCCGCCGCGCCGGTCACCGGCCAGGCCCTCACCGGGCTCGCCCCGCCCGCGCCGCCCTCGGCACAGTCCTTCGGCTGCTCCCAGGCCAGCGGCCCGCCGGAGTCCAGGTCGCCGGTCACCGTGACGGTGAGGCCCTTGCTGGCCGTGAAGCTGACGGAGCCGGTACGGCCCGGCTCGACGGTCAGCGTCTTCGCCTCGCCCTTGCTCGGGGTGAAGGTCGAGGTGACGGTCGCGCCGTCCTCCGGGTTGCTGATCCGGAAGGTCATCGCGTCGCAGGTCGACTCGTAGTCGGCGTCCGGCGCGCCGACCTCGGGCTGCTGGCAGTCCTCGGGCTTCTGCCAGCCGCCGGTGAAGTCCGTCATGCCCGCGGCCGTCACGGTGATCTCCTGCGCCTGCCCGGGGTTGAGCTTCCGGGTCTCGATCTTGCGCATGGGCACGGTGACGGTCTCGGTGAAGCCGCCGCTGCCGGTGATGGTGAAGGTCGCCGCGGCGTTGCCGGTCCGGTTGACCAGGGTGAGCTCGACGCTGCCTTCGCAGTCGGACTCGGCGATCACCTCAGGTGCCGCCGAGCAGCTGCCCGCGCCGCCGTTGTACCAGCCCCTCGGGCCGGTGGACCGGGCGCCGATGCCGGAGGAGCTGCCGACCTTGCGGTCGCCGTACCGGTCGCTGGTGTCGGTCAGCGGGTCGATGATCGTGCTGTCGAAGACGAAGTCGACCTGGGTGTGGCAGTTCGGCACCTCGACCCGGAAGTCCAGGGTGGCCACACCCAGTTCGCCCTCGGCCACGCCGGCGAACTTCTTGATCGACTTGTCGAGCACGTACTGCGGCACGGCGAATGTGGCCGACGGCGTCACGTACGACACCAGGGCCAGCTCCTGCTGCTCGCCCGCGCAGAGCGGGCCGTTGGTGAGGGTGATCGAGGCCTCGCCCTTCGGGCCGTCGAAGGTGTGCGTGTACCTCGCGTCGACGGCCCTGACGCAATTGGGCGCCGGCTGCGTCGGCGTGCTCGGTGCGGCCGTCACGGTCGGGGAGGCCGACGGCGAGGGCGACGTGTTGGTGGCGCTCGCCGGCGCCGTGCAGGCGAAGGCCGTGGCGAGGCCGGCCAGCGCGGCGGCTGCCACGGCGAGCGGTCGCCGGAGCGACGGCTGGGGACGGATCACGCGTACTCCCGGGGTGAGGATGCGTCAGGGTGCGGCGTGGGGTGGCGGTGGCTCTGGTCCCGGTCGCATTGCGGCACGTCCCGTGACGGCCCGCTCCCCGGCGCCGCGCGGCCGGCGGAGCGTCGCCGGCACCCGGCCGACCCTAAACGGATCGCCCTTGGGGTCACAGCGCTCAGGATGGGCTAAGGATCATGTTATGAATCTGAGATCATTGATATACCGGCAGTGATCATGAAGGCATCGGTCCGGGACGCACCGTGTCCGGCGGCCGGCCGGGCCGTCGCGTAGCGTCATCTCCATGAGCAGGGGTAGACCGTGACCCGGATCGTCGCCGGCACGCTCGGCGGCCGGCGGATCGCCGCGCCGCCCGGCGCCGGCACCCGACCCACCTCCGACCGGGTCCGCGAGGCGTTGTTCAGCGCGGTGCAGGCCGAGATCGACCTGGTCGCGCCCGCTTCGCCGACCTGTACGCCGGCTCCGGCGCGGTCGGGTTGGAGGCGCTCTCCCGGGGCGCCCAGCACGTGCTGTTGGTCGAGTCCGACCCGCGCGCCGCCCGCGTGATCAGGGAGAACGTCGCCGCGCTCCGGGCCGCCCCGGCCGCCCGGCTGGTCACCGGCAAGGTGGCCGGCGTGCTCGCGGCCGGTCCGGGCGGCGAGCCGTACGACGTCGTCTTCGCCGACCCGCCGTACGCGGTGCCCGACGCCGACATCACCGCCATGCTGGCCGCCCTGGTGGAGCACGACTGGCTGGCCCCCGGAGCCCTGGTGGTGGTGGAGCGCTCCAGCCGCACCGGCCCGGTCGAGTGGGTGGAGGGCGTCACCGCGGAGCGCGGTCGCCGTTACGGCGAGACCGCCCTTTGGTACGGTCGCCGATCATGAGACGTGCGGTGTGTCCCGGCTCGTTCGACCCGGTCACCAACGGACACCTCGACATCATCGGACGGGCCAGCCGGCTCTTCGACGAGGTGATCGTCGGCGTGCTGGTGAACCAGGCGAAGAGTGGCCTGTTCACCGTCGAGGAGCGGATCGACATGCTCCGCGAGGTGACCTCCTCGTACGAGAACGTCCGGGTCGAGTCCTTCCGTGGCCTGCTGGTCGACTTCTGCCGGGCGCAGGAGGCCAGTGTGCTGATCAAGGGCCTGCGGGCGGTCAGCGACTTCGACTACGAGTTGCAGATGGCCCAGATGAACATCGGCCTCGCCGGGGTCGAGACGCTGTTCATGCCGACCAACCCGCTCTACTCCTTCCTCTCCTCCAGCCTGGTCAAGGACGTGGCGAAGTGGGGTGGCGACATCTCCGCGCACGTGCCGGACGTGGTGCGCCACGAGTTGGTCGCCCGGCTCGGCCCGGAGCACCGGGGCTGACCCCTCGCCACGCACCGCCGCCCGCCGGAACCGGCGGGCGGTGCGTCGCGACGCGCCGCGCCGGGGCGGATCGGGCGGGGCTCGCCCGCGCAGGACATCATGTGTGGAGCGGGAACCCGGCCGTAACCCGCATCATGTAGGTCGGCCGACGAACGACAGGAGTGAGGTACCGGTGGACCCGCTCGATCGCATCGACGAACTGATCGCCATGGTGGAGCAGGCCCGCTCCGTCCCGATGTCGCGGAACAACTGCATGGTCGACCGGGGCGAGATGATCGCGGCCCTGGACGAGCTGCGCGCCGAACTCCCCGCCGACCTGCGCCGGGCCGCCGCACTCCTGGAGGAGCGGGACAAGATCATGGAGGCCGGCAAGCGGGAGGCCGACCGGATCATCAGCGAGGGTGAGGCGGAACACGCCCGCCTGGTGTCGGTGAACGAGATCACCGTCTCGGCGGAGCACGAGGGGGCCCGGATCATCGCCGAGGCCCGGGCCGAGGCGCAGCGGCTGCGCGACGAGGTCGACGACTACGTCGACACGGCGCTGGCCAACTTCGAGCAGTTCCTGACCCGGGCGCTGGCCTCGATAGAGCGCGGCCGGGACAAGATGCACGCGCTGCGCGAGATCGGCACCTTCGGTGGGGACGAGGCCGAACGCCCGCTACCCTTCTGAGCGGCACCTCACCAGCCGACATTCTGAGGTGGGCGTCGCCCCCGGTTCGACGTTGGGGTGGTCGCCCAGGTAACCTTTTTTGTCGGCCTCTCACCGGCCGGAGTCTGACTATGCCCAAACACTCGCCATCGACACTCAATCCCAGGTCGCCGCTGGTCCTCGACACGAGGGACCTGCCGCGTCGGCCTGGTGCGTTGCGTACGGTCAAGCGGGTCGCCCCGGCACCGGCGGACCTCGGCGTGGAGTTGATCGGCGTGCCGGAGGGCGCGGACCTCGACCTCGACCTGAGGTTGGAGTCGGTGTCCGAGGGCGTGCTCGTCTCCGGGACCATCAGCGGTCCCGTCCGGGGCGAGTGCGGCCGGTGCCTGCGCCAGATCAACGACTCGGTGGTCGTGAACATCCAGGAGCTGTACGCGTACGAGAACAGCACCACGGACGACACGACCGACGAGGACGAGGTGGGCCGGATGCAGGGCGATCTGATCGACCTGGAGCCGGCGCTGCGGGACGCGGTGGTGCTGACGCTGCCGACCAACCCGCTCTGCCGGGAGGACTGCCCAGGACTGTGCCCCGAGTGCGGGGTGCACTGGGACGATCTGCCGGCCGACCACAGCCACCAGCAGATCGACCCGCGTTGGGCGAGCCTGTCGCAACTGAACCGTACAGAGGAGTAGGAACCGTGGCCGTCCCGAAGCGCAAGATGTCGCGCAGCAACACCCGGTCCCGCCGGGCGAACTGGAAGGCGGCCGTGGTCGCGACCGTGGCCTGCCCGCAGTGCAAGTCGGCCAAGCTGCCGCACGCCGCGTGCTCCGTCTGCGGCACGTACAACGGCCGCCAGGTCCTCGAGGTCTGAGACCTGGACGCCGAGTGACGCCCCCCGACCACGGGTCGGGTGGCGCGCGCACCCTGGCGATCGCCCGGTGCCCCCGGCTCCTTCCGACGCCGGCCGGCCTGCTCCGGCCGGCGTTCCGATGGAGCCGGGCACCGCGCGGATCGCCGTTGACCTCCTCGGCGGGGACGATGCCCCCCGCCGTCGTGGTTGACGGCCGCTCTGCGAGCCGTACGCGCCGATCCGGACCTGCACCTGCTGCTCGTCGGCCCGACCGAGGTCGCGGCCGCGGTGACCGACGCCCTCACCCCGGCGCAGCGCGCCCGGACGATGGTC
>NZ_JAEVHN010000525.1:0-4366 GCF_016803375.1 Micromonospora sp. 4G55 | reverse complement strand
GCGCCTGGACGCCGGCCGGACCGCCGCACGGCGCCACCCCGCCCACCCCGCCCCGGCGGCTGGTCGTCGTGCGCTGAACCTGGGAACCAGCTGGGATGATCCACGGCCGAGCTGCGGTGCGGCGGGCGGCCGATAGACTCTTCGCTCATGAGTGTTGAAGAGGGCACGGCCAACCACGGTCGGCTGCTGGGCGCCGTCCGCGGTCCGCAGGACGTCAAGCGGATGACCGCCGAGCAGCTGGACATCCTCGCCGCCGAGATCCGTGACTTCCTGATCGCGAAGGTCTCCCGCACCGGCGGGCACGTCGGCCCCAACCTGGGCGTGGTGGAACTCACCCTGGCGATGCACCGGGTCTTCGACTCTCCCCGCGACCGGCTCCTGTTCGACACCGGCCACCAGTCGTACGTGCACAAGATCCTCACCGGGCGGCAGGACGGCTTCGACAAGCTGCGCCAGCGCGGTGGGCTCTCCGGCTACCCCAGCCAGGCCGAGAGCGAGCACGACCTGATCGAGAACTCGCACGCCTCCACCGCCCTGTCGTACGCCGACGGGCTGGCCAAGGCGTACGCCCTGCGCGGCGAGCAGCGCAGCGTGGTCGCCGTGGTCGGCGACGGCGCGCTCACCGGCGGCATGTGCTGGGAGGCGCTGAACAACATCGCCACCGCCGGCAACCCCCTCGTCATCGTGGTCAACGACAACGGCCGGTCGTACTCGCCGACCATCGGCGGCCTCGCCGACCACCTCTCCTCGCTGCGGCTCAACCCCGGCTACGAGAAGGTCCTCGACACCGTCAAGGACGCCCTCGGCTCCACCCCGCTGGTCGGCAAGCCGATGTACGAGGTGCTGCACGCGGTCAAGAAGGGCATCAAGGACGCGGTCGCCCCGCAGGCGATGTTCGAGGACCTCGGCATCAAGTACGTCGGCCCGGTCGACGGGCACGACATCGCCGCCGTCGAGTCGTCGCTGCGCGCCGCCAAGAACTTCGGCGGCCCGGTGATCGTGCACGCGGTCACCCGCAAGGGCTACGGCTACCGCCCCGCCGAGGAGGACGAGGCGGACTGCCTGCACGGCCCGGGCGCCTTCGACGCCGAGACCGGCAAGCTGCTCGCCGCCCCGTCGGTGAAGTGGACCCAGGTCTTCGCCGACGAGCTGGTGGCCATCGCCGACGAGCGCCCCGACGTGGTCGGGATCACCGCCGCGATGGCCGAGCCCACCGGCATCGCCACGCTGGCCCGCAAGCACCCCGAGCGGGTGTACGACGTCGGCATCGCCGAGCAGCACGCCGCCACCTCGGCCGCCGGCCTGGCGATGGGCGGGCTGCACCCGGTGGTGGCGGTCTACGCGACCTTCCTCAACCGCGCCTTCGACCAGGTCCTGCTGGACGTGGCGATGCACAAGCTGCCGGTGACCTTCGTGCTCGACCGGGCCGGCATCACCGGGCCGGACGGGCCGAGCCACTACGGCATCTGGGACATGTCCGTCTTCGGCGTGGTGCCCGGCCTGCGCATCGCCGCGCCCCGCGACTCCGCCAGCCTCCGCGAGGAGCTGCGCGAGGCGGTCGCCGTCGACGACGGCCCGACCATCGTCCGCTTCCCGACCGGCACCGTCGCCGCCGACCTGCCGGCCGTACGCCGGGTCGGCAGCGTCGACGTGCTCGCCGAGTCGCGCGTACCGACGTGCTGCTGGTCGCGGTCGGCTCCTTCGGCCAGCTGGGCATGGAGGTCGCCGCCCGTCTCGCCGAGCAGGGCTACGGCGTGACCGTGGTCGACCCGCGCTGGGTCCGCCCGGTCCCGGCCGAGCTGGTCGAGCTGGCCGCCGGGCACCGGCTCGTGGTCACCGTCGAGGATGGCGTCCGGGTCGGCGGCGTCGGCGACGCGCTCGCCCAGTCGATGCGGGACGCCGACGTCCGGGTGCCGCTGCGCGACCTCGGCGTGCCCGCCGGCTGGCACCGGCACGGCACCCGCGCGCAGATCCTCAGCGACCTGGGGCTCACCGCGCAGGACGTGGCGCGCAACGTCATCGGCTGGATCTCCGGCCTGGACGCGGAGCCGGTGGAGCCGGTCCGCCTGCCGGCCAGCGAGGCCAGCCCCAACTGACCGGTACGCCTCGCTCGACCGCCGGCGAGCTGGGTCGGCCGCGGCTGCTCGCTCGTCTGCGGCCGGCTGGGGTGTCTTCAGTCGCTACAGACCTGATGTCGTAGATGAATCACCCGGTTCCGCCGGCTACGGCTGCTCGCTCGTCTGCCGGCGGGCTGGGGTGTCTTCGGTCGCTACGGACCTGATGTCGTGAACGAATCACCCGGCTTCACCGGCGGCCCGGCCGGCGGTGGGGCGGGTTGCTCCCGTCATCGCGCGGTCCCGCCTGGCTGGTGGCGCCGATACCGGCGGGCGAGTGTGGTCGATGCCACGGTGCTCTCCTTCATGCCGGGGGTCGGGTCACCGGATGCGGTCGGTGGCCCGGTCCGATCCCTAACGCGCGGCGGCGCCGACGGCGGCCGTCGGCCGAGGTGAATCGTTTACGTCATCAGATTGGTAGGCGCTGCGACCGGACCTGTGCGGCCGAGGCGCGGTGTCCGGCCGGCAGCGTCGGGTGAGCGCGGCGGCCGGGACAGGGCACGGGCCGATCGCCCGAAACCGGCCCAGCGCGTGCCGCGACGGGCCTGCGGCGACGGGCCTGCGGCGACGGGCCTGCGCGGTGGGTCAGCGGCCGCCGACGGAGCGGTAGTAGGTCTTCTCCGCGCCGGCCAGGCTGAAGGTCTGCCTCGCCGCCGGCATCGGCACCACCGCCAGGCCGGGGCGGTCCACCAGCCGGGGCGTGCCCGGCGGCACCGAGAGCGAGGTGTCCCGGGTGCCCCGCCAGGTCAGCACCACCAGCGGCTGCCCGGGCACCGGCAGCACGTACGTCTGCAGGGGGTTGGACCGGTCCGCCGGGGAGACCACCGGGGTGCCGCCGTCGGCGGGCCGGTAGACCACCGCGGTCATCGTGCCGGCGTCCGTCTCCCAGGTCAGCTGCTCCAGGTCGCCCGGCTCGCCGCCGCCCAGCGCCATCTCGCCGATCGCCCGGACGCTCACCTTCTCCATCGGCCACGACTCCGGGGGCCGAGCGGGGCGCGTCCCGGTCGCCGATGCGGCGCGGGACACTGCCGAACGGGCCCCGCTCGTCGGCGAGCACGCAGGTGTCCAGCCCGTCCAGGGCCCGGCGGCCCGAGCCGGTCTCGTCCCGGACCAGCGGGTAGCGCGGCTCGGCGGTGGCGGTGCCGAGGTCGAGCAGGCGCTCGGCGGCGCGACCGCGCGGCAGCGACTCGGTGGCCCGCAGCGTCGCGGTGACCGGCACGGCCGTGCAGGCCGGCACGCGCACCGGCCGGCTCAGCCCGTCGGAGAGCACCAGCGCCCGGCCGTCCGGGCCGAGCAGGCGCTCCACCCGCCCGGAGGTGAGGTAGCGCCGGCCGCCGGCCAGCTGCACCGGCAGGACGTCGGCGTAGGCGAGGTAGCCGGGGTCGGAGTACTCGGCTGGCCCGGGTCACCGGTGTACCGGCCGCCGTCGCCGGTGAGCTGGAGCAGCCAGGACGCGCCCTCGCCGGGCACGTCGGCGGCGACCAGGGCCAGCCGGGCGCCGTCGACCTCGCCGGAGAAGAGGATGCCGGAGGAGGGCAGGTGGGCGCGGTCGTCGATCGGCGACCGCCAGGCGCGGACCGCCTCGGTCACCGCCCGCGTCGCGGCGGCGTCCCCGGCGAGCGAGCCGCGCGGCGGCCAGACCGGCAGCGTGCCGTCCAGGCTGTCGTAACCGACCCGCAGCTCGCGGGTCCCCCGGTCGGCGACCGGGCCGCAGGCGGTCGCGGCCAGCACCATGGTGAGCAGTGCGGTGGCCGTCGTGCCGCGGCGGCGGACTGAAGCCACCTGTACGCCTCCCGATCGCCTCGCCGTCGTTGCCGGAAGCCCACATGGTACGCAACCGTCGGGGAGCGCCTCGCGGCCGTGTCCGACGGCCACAAGGGACAGCAGTGTGAATTTCGGGCTATTCTCCGGCTCCGGTAGACTCCGCCGACTGTGACGTCTGTCGAGCCCCGTGGCGCCTCCGCACCGGACCCCGACGCCTCTCCGGGCTCCGCCCGCGGCGCCACGGCGACCGCGACCGCATTCCCGACACGGGTCCTCGACACCCCGGCGGCGAAGGCACCCGCCGCCACCGTGCCGACCATGGAAGCGCCGGCCGGCCGAGCGCCGACCGTGGAAGCGCTGACCGGCCGAGCGCCGACCGTGGAAGCGCTGACCGGCCGAGCGCCGACCGTGGACGCGCCGGTCGTGGACGCGCCCGCCACGACGGCACCGGTCGTGGACCGCCCGCCCCCACGGCGCCGGCCGTCGAC
>NZ_JAEVHN010000524.1:0-4366 GCF_016803375.1 Micromonospora sp. 4G55 | reverse complement strand
CAGCTAGCGCTCCGCGTCCCCCACGCCCCGCGCCCCCACGCAACCCCGCCCCCGAGCGCGCACATACAGAGAAAGAGTGGCCTCCCGAGCGCGGAAGGCCACTCTTTCTCTGTATGTGCGCGGATCTTGGGGCGCGCGGAGCGCGCGGGTGGGGTCAGCGGCCGGCGGGCTTGAGGCCGAGGGGCTTGCCGAGGAGGGACTCGCGGCGGACGGCGAGGCGGTCGGCGATCTGGGCCAGCGCCTTGGAGGCGGGGGCGTCCGGTTCGGCCAGCACGATCGGGTTGCCGGCGTCGCCGCCCTCGCGTACCCGGGTGTCGAGCGGGATCTGACCCAGCAGCGGCACCTGCGCGCCGATCGTCCGGCTCAGCGACTCGGCCACGGCCTGGCCGCCACCGGCGCCGAAGACCTCCATCCGCGAGCCGTCGGGCAGCTCCAGCCAGGCCATGTTCTCGATGACGCCGACCACCCGCTGGTGGGTCTGCAGGGCGATCGCGCCGGCCCGCTCGGCGACCTCGGCGGCCGCGGCCTGCGGCGTGGTCACCACCAGGATCTCGGCGTTCGGCAGCAGCTGGGCCACCGAGATGGCGATGTCGCCGGTGCCCGGGGGCAGGTCGAGCAGGAGCACGTCCAGGTCGCCCCAGTAGACGTCGCCGAGGAACTGCTGGAGCGCCCGGTGCAGCATCGGGCCGCGCCACACCACGGCGGCGTTGCCCGGGGTGAACATGCCGATCGAGATCACCTTCACGCCGTGCGCCTGCGGCGGCATGATCATGTCCTCGACCCGGGTCGGGCGGCCGTCCGCGCCGAGCATCCGGGGCACCGAGTGGCCGTAGATGTCCGCGTCGACCACGCCGACCGAGAGGCCCCGGGCGGCCAGCGCGGCGGCCAGGTTGACCGTCACGCTCGACTTGCCGACGCCACCCTTGCCGCTGGCCACCGCGTACACCCGGGTCCGGGAGCCGGGCTGGGCGAACGGGATCACCGGCTCCTCGGTGGCGTTGCCGCCGCGCAGCTTCGACTGGAGCTCCTGGCGCTGCTCGGGGCTCATCACGCCGAACTCGATCTCGACGCCCGTCACGCCGGGGACCGCCCCCACGGCGGCGGTGATGTCGGAGCGCAGCTTGTCCTTCAGCGGGCAGCCGGCGACGGTGAGCAGCAGCTCGACGCGTACGACGCCGTCGTCGCCGACCACGGCGGAGCGGACCATGCCGAGGTCCGTGATCGGGCGGCGGATCTCCGGGTCGTTGACGGTGGCCAGGGCGGCCTGGATCGCGTCGGAGATGGTGCTGACGGGAGCTGACATGCCCGCAATGCTACGTCGGCGGTGATCCGTCGCCGCCGCCAGCGGGGCCGGTGTGAGCGAATCGATGGCCCCTCGAATGGGCCCGGGCCTCCGTCGGTCAGCCCTCCGGCCGGCCGTCGCGGGCGTAGTCGCCGTCCAGGTCGTCGCGGGGCTCGTCGAGGCCCTCGCCGCCCCGCCGCACGGCCTTCTCCTGCTGCCGGCGTTCCAGCCGCTGCCGGCGCTGGGCCGCCTCGTCCAGCTCCTCGGCCAGCCGGGCCAGCTCCGAGCGGAGGAAGTCCCGGGTGGCCACCTCACCCATGGCGATCCGCAGCGCGGCGATCTCCCGGGTCAGGTACTCCGTGTCGGCCTTCTGCAGGGTGGCCCGCCGCCGGTCCTCCTCCAACGCCACCCGGTCCCGGTCGGCCTGCCGGTTCTGCGCGAGCAGGATCAGCGGGGCCGCGTACGAGGCCTGCAACGACAGAATCAGGGTGAGGAAGGTGAAGGTGTACGGGTCGAAGCGCAGGTGCGCCGGCGCCAGGGTGTTCCAGCCGAACCAGAGCGCGATGACCACCGTCATGTAGACGATGAAGTTCGCCGTGCCCATGCCCCGGGCGATCCCCTCGGACCACCGGCCGAAGGCCTCCGGATCGAACCGGGGCAGCTTGACGCCCCGGGGCTCGCGCGGCTGATCCAGTCGCTCGGCCCGTCGCTGGTCAGCCATCAGCGCCGTCCGTCCCCTCGGCGGGGCCCGGGGCCGGTACGGCGTCCCGGTCCCGCCAGTCGCGCGGCAGCGAGTGGTCGAGCACGTCGTCGACCGTGACCGCGCCGACCAGCCGGTTGTTACGGTCCACCACCGGCATCGCCACCAGGTCGTAGGTGGCCATCCGGCGGGTGATCTCCGGCAGTGGGGTGGTCGGCCGCAGCGGGTCGAGGTCATTGACCACCACCCCGCCGAGCATCTCCGCCGGCGGCTCCCGCAGCAGCCGCTGGAAGTGCACCATGCCCAGGTAGCGGCCGGTGGGCGTGGTCATCGGGGCGCGGGCCACGAACACCTGGGCCGCGACGGCCGGGGAGAGCTGCTCCTCCCGGATCCGGGCGAGCGCCTCCGCGACGGTGGCGTCCGGCGGCAGGATCACCGGCTCGGAGGTCATCACGCTGCCCGCCGTACCGGAGGCGTAGCGCAGCAGCTGGCGGACCGGATCGGCCTCGTTCGGCTCCATCAGGTCCAGCAGCACGTCCTGCTCCGGCGGCGGCAGCTCGTTGAGCAGGTCGGCGGCGTCGTCCGGGTCCATCTCCTCCAGCACGTCGGCGGCCCGTTCCCGGTCCAGCGCGGCGAGGATCTCCACCTGGTCGTGCTCCGGCAGCTCGCTGAGCACGTCGGCGAGGCGCTCGTCGTCCAGCGCCGCCGCGACCTCGTTGCGCCGCACGTCGGGCAGGTCCTGCAGGGCGTTGGCCAGGTCGGCCGGGCGCATGTCCTCCAGCACGGCGAGCAGGTTGGCCGTACCCCGGTTGGCGGCGATGCCGCTCAGCCCGCGCACCCGGTCCCACTCGACCTGGTGCAGGTGGCCGCGGCGGGTGAGCCGACCGGTCTGCTCGCGGACGGCGACCCGGGACAGCGACCACTCGCCACCCCGGCTGCACTCCATCGCCACGTCGACCACCGCGCCCGGCTGGCCGCCCGGTTCGAGCTGGACCCGCCGGTCCAGCAGCTCCTGGAGCACCAGCAGCTCGTTGGGGCGCTTCTCGAAGCGGCGCAGGTTGAGGGTGCCGCTGCCGAGCACCACCGCGTCCGCGTCGATGGAGGTGATCCGGTTGATGGACAGGAAGATCCGCCGGCGCATCGGCATCTCGGCGACCAGGCCCACCACCTCGGGGGGACGTTGGGTCGGCCGGATCCGGGCCACCGCGTCACGCACCCGGCCCACCTGGTCGCGTTCGGGTCGAAGACGGCGACTCCGGCGAGTCGGGCGATGTAGACCCGGTTCGGCGTGCTCACGGGCACCAGCCTAAGCGCCTAGTGTTTATCAACATGTCGACCTTGGCCTACGAGATCGTGGACGTCTTCACCGATCGCCCGTTCGCCGGCAACCCGCTGGCCGTGGTGTTCGGCGCCGAAGGGCTCGCCACCGAACAGATGCAGGCGCTCGCGCTGGAGTTCAACCTCTCGGAAACGGTGTTCGTGCTGCCGCCCACCCAGGTCGGGGCCACCTACCGGGCCCGGATCTTCACCCCGGCCGCGGAGTTGCCGTTCGCCGGGCACCCCAGCGTCGGCGCGGCGGTCACCGCCAGCCGGCGCGGGATGTTCGGTGTGGGCAGTATCACCCAGGAGTGTGGCGCCGGGGTGCTGCCGATCGAGGTCGGCGAGACCGGTGCCACCCTGACCGGCGGCGCCCCCACCCTCGGGCCGGAGCTGGACCCGGAGCCGCTGCTGGAGATGGCCGGCCTCACCGCCGACGACCACGCCGGCCCGGCGCCCCGGGTGGCCGGCTGCGGGCTGGAGTTCCCCTACCTTCCGGTCCGCCCGGACGCGGTGGCCCGCGCCAAGGTCAACGCGGCGGCGGCGGAACGGTACGGGGTGGAGCATGTCAGCGTCTTCTCCTGGAACGCCGGAACGCAAACCGCGCACGCCCGCGTCTTCGTGCCCGGGCTCGGCGTGCCGGAGGACCCGGCCACCGGCTCGGCCGCCCTCGGGCTCGGCGTCTGGCTGGTCGCCAGCGGGCTGCTTCCCGGCGAGGGCCGCTCCGAGTACGCGGTCCGCCAGGGCATCGAGATCCACCGCCCGTCGGCGCTGGCCTGCACGGTGACCGCGGCCGACGGGGCGGCGGTCGGCGCCACCGTCTCCGGCCAGGTCATGGCGGTGGCCCGGGGCGAGATCCTGGTCCCGCCGTTCGTCGGTTGACCGGTGACCGCACGCCCCACGTACGAGAGGATGCCGGTGTGACGGACGAGGTGGACGCCCCGGTGTCGACGCCCCTGGTCGACGAGGCGATGAAGAAGGCGGCCGTGGCCTGGGTGAGCGTCGGCGACGGCCCGGCGCTGGCGCTGTGGTGCGTACCGCTGGAGGGGTCGCTCTTCGTGGTCAGC
>NZ_JAEVHN010000523.1:0-4371 GCF_016803375.1 Micromonospora sp. 4G55 | reverse complement strand
GCGCTGCGGGACCTGGTCCGCGCCCAGGTCGCCGCCGTCCTCGGGTACGACTCCGCCGAGGCGGTGGAGCCGGACCGCGCCTTCTCCGAGCTGGGCTTCGACTCGCTCTCGGCGGTGGAACTGCGCAACGCGCTGGGCGCGGCGACCGACCTGCGGCTGCCCGCCACGCTGGTCTTCGACTACCCGACCGCCGACGCCGTCGCCGCGTACCTCGACTCGCTGCTCGGCGGGGTCTCCGCCGACGCGCCCGCCCAGGCCGGGCCGCGCCCGGTGGACGAACCGATCGCCATCGTCGGGATGAGCTGCCGCTTCCCCGGCGGGGTCGGGTCGCCGGAGGAGCTGTGGCGGTTGGTCGCCGACGGGGTGGATGCGATCGCGCCGCTGCCCACCGACCGGGGCTGGGCCGACGACCTGTACCACCCGGAGCCGGGCCGCCCCGGCCGCTGCTACGCCCGGGCCGGCGGGTTCCTGCCCGACGCCGCCGACTTCGACGCCGGCTTCTTCGGCATCAGCCCGAACGAGGCGTACGCGGTGGACCCGCAGCAGCGGCTGCTGCTGGAGTGCGCCTGGGAGGCGTTCGAGCGGGCCGGGATCGATCCGGGCACGCTCAAGGGCAGCCCCACCGGCGTCTTCGCCGGCCTGATGTACCACGACTACGGGTACGGCAGCTCCGCCGGCGGCAGCGCGGCGGCCGGCCGGGTGTCGTACGTGCTGGGCCTGGAGGGCCCCGCGGTGGCGGTGGACACCGCCTGCTCCTCGTCGCTGGTGGGGTTGCACCTGGCGGTGCAGGCGCTGCGGTCGGGGGAGTGCTCGCTGGCGCTGGCCGGCGGCGTGACCGTGATGGCCACCCCCGAGATCCTGATCGAGTTCTCCCGGCAGCGCGGCCTCTCCCCGGACGGCCGGTGCCGCTCCTTCGGGGCGGGCGCCGACGGCACCGGCTGGGCCGAGGGCGCCGGCTTCCTGCTCGTCGAGCGCCTGTCCGACGCCCAGCGGCTCGGCCACCCGGTGCTGGCCGTGGTACGCGGCTCGGCGGTCAATCAGGACGGGGCGTCGAACGGCTTCTTCGCCCCGAACGGCCCGTCGCAGCAGCGGGTGATCCGGGCCGCCCTGGCCTCGGCCGGTGTGCCGGCCGCCGAGGTGGACGTGGTCGAGGCCCACGGCACGGGTACGACGCTGGGTGACCCGATCGAGGCGCAGGCGCTGCTGGCCACCTACGGTCAGGACCGGCCCGCCGACCGTCCGCTGTGGTTGGGGTCGATCAAGTCGAACCTGGGGCACACCCAGGCCGCCGCCGGTGTGGCCGGCGTGATCAAGATGGTGCAGGCGATGCGGCACGGCCTGCTGCCGCCGACGCTGCACGCCGAGGAGCGCTCGCCGCAGGTCGACTGGTCCGCCGGGGCGGTCGAGCTGCTGACCCGTCCGCGCGAGTGGCCGGCGAACGGGCATCCGCGCCGGGCCGGCATCTCGTCCTTCGGGCTCTCCGGCACCAACGCCCACGTCATCCTCGAACAGGCCCCACCGCCCCCGACCACCCCAGCGGAGTCGGAAACCGGGATGCAGGAACCCCTGCCTTGGCTGCTCTCCGCCCGCTCCGAGGTGGCGCTGCGGGCCCAGGCCGCCCGGCTGCATCGGCACCTGGCGGGTCGGCCGGAGCTGGGGCTGCCGGACGTGGCGTACTCGCTGGCGACCGGCCGCGCCGCCCTGGAACAGCGGGCCGCCGTGCTGGGCGGCGACCGCGACGAACTTCTCGCCGGGCTGGCCACTCTCGCCGACGGCGGGACGGCGACGTCCGTCCTGTCGGGGACGTCCCGGACCGGTCGGCTGGCGGTGCTGTTCACCGGTCAGGGCGCGCAGCGCCTGGGCATGGGTCGCTCGCTGCACGCGGCCTTTCCGGTCTTCGCCGCTGTCTTTGACGCGGTGGTGGCGGAGCTGGATCAGCATCTGGAACGGCCGTTGCGCGATGTCATCTGGGGTGACGACGAGGAGCTGATCCGGCAGACCGGCCATGCGCAGGCCGGGTTGTTCGCCGTCGAGGTGGCCCTGTTCCGGCTGGTGGAGTCGTGGGGTGTGCGGCCGGACTTCGTCGCCGGACATTCCATCGGTGAGTTGGCCGCCGCGCATGTGGCCGGGGTGTGGTCGCTGCCGGACGCGGCCCGCCTGGTGGCCGCGCGGGGTCGGTTGATGCAGGCATTGCCGGCTGGTGGGGCGATGGTGGCGATCCAGGCGTCGGAGGAGGAGGTGCGGGGCGGCGCTGGCGGGACGGGATGCCTCTGTCGCGCCCTACCGACCTGATGACGTAAACGATTCAGCCCCCAATGGCAACGGCAACGGCCCGGCCGTCGGCGCCGGCACCGGCGCGGTCGGGGCCAACGGCCAGGACACCGGCTCGGCTAGGGCCAACAGCGAGGGCGGCGGCGCGGTCGCGGCCAACGGCGGCGGCACCGGCCGGGTTGCGGCCAACCGCGACAGCACGGTCGCAGCCAACAGCGACGGCCGCGAGCTGGCGCCAAGTGCCGGTGTGGACATCGCGGCCGTCAATGGTCCCCGGTCGGTGGTCATCTCCGGTCCCGAAGCTGCCGTGCTGCATGTGGCCGAGCACTTCGCCAAGCTGGGACGGAAGACGACCCGCCTGCGGGTCAGCCACGCCTTCCACAGCGCGTTGATGGACCCGATGCTCGACGAGTTCCGGGCCGTCGCGGCGAGCCTGACCTACGCCGAGCCGCAGCTCCCGATCGTGTCGAACCTGACCGGCGCCCTGGCGAGCAGCGAGCTGACCGACCCGGACTACTGGGTGCGCCACGTCCGCGAGGCGGTCCGCTTCGCCGACGGCATCACCGCCCTGCACACGGCCGGCGCGACCACGTTCCTGGAACTCGGCCCGGACGCCGCGCTCACCCCGATGATCGAGGGCATCCTCACCGACGACGCCACGATCATCCCCACCCTGCGGCGCGGACACGACGAACACCGGCAGGCCCTGACCGCCCTGGCCAGGCTGCACGTCACCGGCACCACCGTCGACTGGACCACACTGCTGCCGCAGACCGGCCGCACGGTCGACCTGCCGACGTACCCGTTCCAGCGGCAGCGGTACTGGCAGCGGACCAGCACCGCCGACGGGGACCTCGGCGCGGTCGGGGTCGACGCCGCCCGCCACCCGCTGCTCGGCGCCGCCGTCACCCTCGCCGGCTCGGACAGCACCGTCCTCACCGGACGGCTCTCCGTGCACAGCCAGCCCTGGCTCGCCGACCACGTGGTGGGCGACGCGATCCTCCTGCCCGGCACCGGCTTCGTGGAACTGGCGCTCAGCGCGGGCGGGCAGGTCGGCTGCGACGCCCTCACCGAACTGGTCCTCGAGGCACCGCTGGTCGTACCGGAACGCGGCGGGGTCACCGTCCAGGTGCTGCTCGGCGCGGCCGATGAGGCGGGCAGCCGGCCGGTCACCGTCCACTCCCGCGACGGCGGACCGGACCAGCCGTGGACCCGGCACGCCACCGGCGCCGTCGCCCCGGCCACCCAGCCGCCGTCGTTCGACCTGGCCGCGTGGCCGCCGCCGGGCGCCGTCCCGGTCGACCTCACCGGGCGGTACGCCGCCCAGACCGCCGCCGGACTGGCGTACGGGCCGGCGTTCCAGGGGCTGCGCGCCGCGTGGACCGCCGGCGAGCAGGTGTACGCCGAGGTGGCCCTGCCGGCCGGGGACGGCGCCGACGACGGGTACCGGATGCACCCGGCCCTCCTCGACGCCTGCCTCCAGGCGGTCGGCCTGGACGCCGGCCAGGTCGGGCTGGTCCGGCTGCCGTTCGCCTTCGTCGGCGTCACCGTCGCGGTGCCCGACGCCACCACCGTCCGGGTCCGGGTCACCCCGGCCGGCGACGGGGTACGCCTCGACATCGCCGATGCCGCCGGCCTGCCGGTCGCCTCGGTGGAGTCGCTCACCCTGCGGGAACTCTCCGCCGCCCAGCTCGCCGCCGGCCGCCAGGAACCGCTGTACCGGCTGACCTGGCAGCCCGCCGCACCGGTCGCCGCGCCCCCGATGCGCTGGGCGGCGTGGGACGACGTCCGCGAGGACGTACCCGAGGTGGTGGTGCTGCGGTCGGAGCCCGGCCGGGACGCCGCCGCCGTGCACCGGGCGACCCACCGGGTCCTGGAGCGGGTCCAGACCTGGCTCGCCGACGACCGGTACGCCCGGTCCACCCTGGTGGTGGTCACCCGGGGGGCGGTCGCGGTGGCCGACGAGGAGGCCGCCGACCTGGCCGGCGCCGCGGTCTGGGGGCTGGCCCGCTCCGCGCAGTCGGAGCAGCCCGGACCGGATCGTCCTGGCCGACCTCGACGACCCGGACGACCCGGCGGCGCTCGCCCTGGCCGTCGCCA
>NZ_JAEVHN010000522.1:0-4381 GCF_016803375.1 Micromonospora sp. 4G55 | reverse complement strand
TGAGCTGGGACGCGCTGCTGGCCGCCGCGCCGCCGCTGCGGGCCGAGCACCCCGCGCCCGGCCCGGACGACACCGCGCTGCTGCAGTACACCGGCGGCACCACCGGCATCCCGAAGGCGCCGTGCTGACCCACCGCAACCTGCGCGTCAACGCGGCGCAGGGCCGCGCCTGGGTGCCGGGGCTGCGCGACGGCGAGGAGACGGTCTACGCCGTCCTGCCGCTGTTCCACGCGTACGGGCTGACGCTCTGCCTGACCTTCTCGGTGAGCATCGGCGCCACCCTGGTGCTGCTGCCCCGCTTCGACGTCGACCAGGTGCTCGACGCGGTCCGCCGCCGCCCGCCGACGTTCCTGCCCGCCGTCCCGCCGATCTACGAGAAGCTGGCCACCGCCGCCCGCGAGCGCGGCGTCGACCTCACCTCCGTCCGGTACGCCATCTCCGGCGCGATGGCCCTGCCGCCGTCCACGGTTCAGCTCTGGGAGTCGGTCACCGGCGGGCTGCTGGTCGAGGGGTACGGCATGACCGAGACCTCCCCGGTGGCGCTGGGCAACCCGGTCTCGCCCGCCCGCCGGCCGGGCACCGTCGGCGTGCCGTTCCCGTCCACCGAGGTCCGCATCGTCGATCCCGAGGACCCGTCGGTCGACCGGGATCCCGGCGAGGCCGGCGAGCTGCTGATCCGGGGCCCGCAGGTGTTCTCCGGCTACTGGAACCGCCCGGAGGAGACCGCGGCGGTGCTGCTGCCGGGCGGCTGGCTGCGTACCGGGGACGTGGTGGTGATGGACCCGGACGGCTTCGTCACCGTGGTCGACCGGATCAAGGAACTGATCATCACCGGCGGCTTCAACGTCTACCCGTCCGAGGTGGAGGATGCGCTGCGCCGGGTGCCCGGGGTGGCCGACGCCGCCGCGGTGGGGCTACCCGGCGAGCACGGGGGCGAGGAGGTCGTCGCGGCGGTGGTGCTGCACGAGGACTGCGCGGCCGATCCGGAGAGCCTGCGCACGTCCTGCCGGCAGCACCTGACGGCGTACAAGGTGCCGCGTCGGGTGGTGGTGGTCGAGGAGCTGCCCCGATCGCAGATCGGCAAGATCCTGCGCCGCGAGGTCCGCGAGCGGCTGCTCGCGCAGGACTGAGCCGGGCCGGGACGCGCCGTCAGCGGACGGGCGGCCCCAGGCGCAGGATGCGGCGGGCCCGTCGCCGGTCCAGCCAGTGCGGTGCCGGTGGGTCGGTCGGGTCCGTGCCGGTGAGCAGTTCGACCACGAGCCGCGTCCAGAAGCCGGCGGCGCTGAGGATGTTGCGGGCCCGGCCCGGTTCCGGTGCGCCCGGGGGCAGCACCGCCTGCGCCCAGCGCCAGGCGGTCCAGGCGACCTCGTCGTCCGGGTGATGTCGGCGCTCCCGGCTCAGCCGGCGGACCTCGGCCCGCACCGGCCCCGGCAGTCGCCACCACCGTCGTAGCGTCTCCAGCCGGGCGTCGCGGTCCGGCCCCGACGGAATCGTCCCGGGATGGTCCATCGGGGCCACGGGCAGCTGCCGCTCAGAACCACTCGTCGCGCATGTCCAGAGTGGTCCGGTCGAGGCCGTCCAGCAGGTCGAACCGGGCGGTGGTGCGGGGCAGCTCGAAGCGGAAGAAGTACCGCGCCGCCTGCCGCTTGCCGGCGTAAAAGGCGGCGTCCGCGTCGCCGCCGGCCGCCGCACCGCCGGCCGCCGCACCGGTCGCGGCGTCGACGGCGAGCAGCTGCTCCAGCCACATCCAGGCGACCACCACATGCCCGACGGCCTCCAGGTAGAGGCTGGCGTTGGCCAGGGCGAGCGCGGGGTCACCGGTGGCCCACAGCCGGCGGGTGGTGCCGGCGATCCGGTCGACCGCGGCGCCGAGCTGGGCGGCCAGCTCGGCGGCCTCCCCGTCGGCCTTCCAGGCCCGGCTCACCGTCGCGGAGATCGTCTCCAGCAGCAGGGACAGCCCCGCTCCGCCGTCCATGGTCGCCTTGCGCCCGAGCAGGTCCAACGCCTGGATGCCGTGCGTACCCTCGTGGATCGGGTTGAGCCGGTTGTCCCGCCAGTGCTGCTCGACGTCGTAGTCGCGGGTGTAGCCGTAGCCGCCGTGCACCTGGATGGCCAGGTCGTTGGCGGCCAGGCACCACTGCGACGGCCAGCTCTTGGTGATCGGGGTGAGCATGTCCAGCAGCAGGTGCGCCCGGGCCCGGTCGGCCGGGTCGGGGGCGGTCTTCTCCTCGTCCAGCAGCCGCCCGCAGTAGAGCACCAGCGCGAGGGCGCCCTCCACGTAGCTCTTCTGGGCCAGCAGCATCCGGCGCACGTCAGGGTGCGCGACGATCGGCACCTGCGGCACCGTCGGGTCCTTGTCGGCGAGCGGCCGGCCCTGCGGGCGCTGGCGGGCGTACGCCAGGGACTTCAGGTAGCCGGTGTAGCCGAGCGCGGTCGCGCCGGCCCCGACGCCGATGCGCGCCTCGTTCATCATGTGGAACATCTGGGCCAGGCCCTGGTGGGGCTCGCCCACCAGGTAGCCGACCGCCCCGGGGCGGCCGTCCGGCCGGTGCACGCCCTCGCCGAAGTTGAGCAGGGTGTTGGTGGTCCCCCGGTACCCCATCTTGTGGTTGAGGCCGACCAGCACCACGTCGTTGCGGGCGCCGAGGGTGCCGTCGGGGCCGAGGAGCACCTTCGGCACGATGAACAGCGAGAGGCCCTTCACTCCGGGCGGGCCGCCGGGGATCCGGGCGAGCACCAGGTGGACGATGTTCTCGGCGAGTTCGTGGTCTCCCCCTGAGATCCACATCTTGGTGCCGAAGAGCCGGTGGCTGCCGTCGTCCTGCGGTTCGGCGCGGGTGGTGATGTCGGCCAGCGAGCTGCCGGCCTGCGGCTCCGACAGGCACATGCTGCCGAAGAACCGGCCCTCGACCATCGGCCGGACGAAGGTGTCGACCTGGGCGGCGCTGCCGTGGGCGAGCAGCAGGTTGGCGTTGCCCAGGGTCAGGAACGGGTACGCCGCGGTGCTCACGTTCGCGGCCTGGAGGAAGCCGAACGCGGCGGCGGAGACCACGTGCGGCAGCTGCATCCCGCCGACGCTCTCGTCCATGCTCGCGCCGAGCAGCCCGGTGCCGGCGAAGACGTCCAGCGCGGCCTTGACCTGCGGGATCATGCGGACCCGCCCGCCGTCGACGACGGGTTCGCTGGTGTCCGCGGCCCGGTTGTGCGGGGCGAAGTGCTCGGCGGCCACCCGTTCGGCGAGGTCGAGCACGTCGTCGAAGGTCTCCCGGGAGTGCTCCGCGTAGCGGGGGCGCTCGGTCAGCCGGGGCGCGTCCAGCCACTCGTAGAGCAGGAAGCGCAGGTCACGACGGGACAGCAGGGTGGACGACACGGATCTCCTTCCGTCGTACGCCTCAACCGAGCCGCAGCCCGGCGATGGCGTCACGCAGGTCATCCTGGCTGATCGGGCCGGCCGGCGCACCTTCCGTGGCCTCGCGCATCGCCTTGGCGAGTTGCACCCGGCGCAGCACCTCGCGGAGGTCCGCGCCGGTGAGTCCCGCGGTGAGCGCGGCCAGCCCACGCGGGTCGACGTCGTCGGCGAACATCCGGAAGCCGGGGCGCTCGTGCCGGTCGATCAGCTCGCGGACCATCTTGGCGATGATCTCGGCGCGGCCGCTCTCGTCGGGCGCCGGGATGGCCAGCTTGACGTCGAAGCGCCCGGAGCGGGTCAGCGAGGCGTCGACCCGGTGCGGGAAGTTGGTGGTGGCCACCACGATGACGTCCGGGTTCTCCTCGATGAGGGTGTTCATCTCCTGCTTGAAGATGCCGGCGACCGCGTTGACGGCCTGGCTGGCGGCGTCCCCGCCCGCGCCGGCGTAGCTGATGATGCTGTCGAACTCGTCGAAGAGCATCACCGTGGGCTGCCGGTAGCCGCGCGCCTCGCGGAAGATCTGCTTGATGTTGCGCTCGGAGCCGCCGAGGTACTTGTCGAGGATCTCCGGGGTGCGGATCTCCCGGAAGTCGGCGCCGATCTCCTTGGCCAGCGCGCGGGCCAGCATGGTCTTGCCGGTGCCGGGCGGGCCGTACAGCAGGATGCCCTGCGGGCGGCGCGCGCCCCAGCGGGCCATCACCTGGGGGTGCCGGAACGACACCGCGATCTCCCGGAAGCGGGCCACCACCTCGTCGAGGCCGCCGACCTGGTCGAGGGTCACCGCCGCGCTGCCCGGCGGCGTCGCGGCCGGTTCCGGCCGGACCCCGAGGGTGTACGCCCGGCCGCGCAGCACCGCCGGCGCCGGGGTGTCGCCGGCGAGCTCACGGACGGCCTGGAGCACCAGGGCGACCATCGCCGTCAGGTGCGCCGGGGTGACGTCGGCGCTGGGCGTCGCCGCGCACGGTGACCAGCC
>NZ_JAEVHN010000521.1:0-4386 GCF_016803375.1 Micromonospora sp. 4G55 | reverse complement strand
GCGCCACCAGCACCACCGGCGGCAGGCCGCCGCCCGGCGGCGGGCCGGGCCGGATCCCCCGCGCCGGCCCCGAATGGCCGTCGACCGGCACGGCCGGTCCGCCGCCCCCGACGCGGTCTCCCCCGCGCCGGGAACCGGTCCGGTCAGACGTGCAGGCCGCACTCGGTCTTCTCGAACATGGCCCAGCGGCCGGCCCGCGGGTCCTCGCCCGCCTTGGTGCGTCGGGTGCACGGCCAGCAGCCGATCGAGCCGTAGCCGCGGCTGAACAGCTCGTTGACCGGGATGTCGTACCGGGAGATGTAGGAGTCCACGTCGGCCTGGGTCCAGGCCGCGATCGGGTTGACCTTCACCTTGCCGCGCCGGGCGTCGAAGGTCACCACCGGCGTGTTCGCCCGGGTGGGCGACTCGTCCCGACGCAGCCCGGCGGCCCAGGCGTCGTACCCGGCCAGGGCCCGCTCCAGCGGCTCCACCTTGCGCAGCTGGCAGCAGTCGTCGGGCGAGCGGTTGAACAGCCGGGGGCCGTACTCGCCGTCCTGCTGGCCCACGGTGAGCCGGGGGCGGATCGAGCGGACGTTGACCGGCAGCCGGCGGGCCACCTCGTCGCGCACCTTCAGCGTCTCCGGGAAGTGCAGCCCGGTGTCGAGGAAGACCACGTCCACCCCGGGGGCGACCCGGGACACCAGGTGCGCCAGCACCGCGTCGGCCATCGAGCTGGTCACGCAGAACCGGTCGCCGAAGGTCTCGGCCGCCCAGCGGGCGATCTCCAGCGCCGGAGCGCCCTCCAGCTCCCGGCCGGCCCGCTCGGCCAGCGCGCGGAGCTCCTCCGGGTCACGCCGGGCCGGTTCGGCCGGCTTCGGGCCGCCGACGCCGACCAGGCCCAGGTTCGCGGCGGACACCAGGTTCATCGGGCCACCACCTTGGCGAGCAGGCCGGTGAACCGCACCGTGAAGACGCGGGCGCAGGCGTGGCACTCCCAGGCGCCGTGCCCAGCCTCGTTCGGCCGCAGGTCCTCCTCGCCGCAGTACGGGCAGTACAGCGGCGCGGAACGGGTTTCGCTACTCATCGAAGCTCCTCCTCGTCGACCCTGATCACCCAGTTGGCGAACGTCTCGCCCTCGCTCCGGCCGGCCAGGTAGCGGCGGGCCAGTCGTTCCACGTACTCCGGAAGCTCCTCGGCGGTGGTCTTCAGGCCGCGCAGCTTGCGTCCGAAGCCGGCGGTCTGCCCCTGGGCCATGCCCAGCCCGCCGCCGAGGTGCACCTGGAAGCCCTCCACCTGCCGGCCGTCCGGGCCGACCACCAGCTGCCCCTTGAGGCCGATGTCGGCGACCTGGGTGCGGGCGCAGGCGTTCGGGCAGCCGTTGAGGTGGATGGAGATGTCCGCGTCGAAGTCGCGCAGCCGCTCCTCCAGCCGGGCCACCAGCTCCTCGCCGCGTCGCTTGGTCTCGACGATGGCCAGCTTGCAGAACTCGATGCCGGTGCAGGCCATGGTGCCGCGCCGCCAGGCCGACGGCCGGGCCTCCAGGCCGATCCCGCGCAGCGCGTCGACCAGGGACTCCGTCCGCTCCGGCGGCACGTCGAGCACCAGCAGCTTCTGGTACGGGGTGAGCCGTACCCGGTCGCTGCCGTGCGCCTCGACCGTGTCGGCCAGCTGGGCGAGCTGGTTGCCGGAGACCCGTCCGACCACCGGGGCGGCCCCGACGTAGTTGCGCCCGTCGCGCTGGCGGTGCACGCCGATGTGGTCGACCGGCTTGTCGGGCAGCTGCGGGGCCGGGCCGTCGAGCAGGGTCCGGCCCAGGTACTCCTTCTCCAGCACCTCGCGGAACTTCTCCAGGCCCCAGTCCGCGACCAGGAACTTCAGTCGAGCCCGGTTGCGCAGCCGGCGGTACCCGTAGTCGCGGAAGATGCCGACCACGCCGGCCCACACGTCCGGCACCTCGTTCAGCGGCACCCAGACGCCGAGCCGCTTGGCCAGCATCGGGTTGGTGGAGAGGCCGCCGCCGACCCAGACGTCGAAGCCGGGGCCGTGCTCCGGGTGGTCGACTCCGAGGAAGGCGACGTCGTTCGCCTCGTACGGGGTGTCGACCAGCCAGGAGATCGTCGTCTTGAACTTGCGCGGCAGGTTCGAGTAGGCCTTGTCGCCGACGTACCGGCGGACGATCTCGTCGATCGCCGGGGTCGGGTCGAGCACCTCGTCGCGGGCCACCCCGGCGACCGGGCTGCCGAGCACGATGCGCGGGCAGTCGCCGCACGCCTCGGTGGTCTGCAGGCCGACCGACTCCAGCCGGCGCCAGATCTCCGGCATGTCCTCGACCCGGATCCAGTGGTACTGGATGTTCTGCCGGTCGGTGATGTCGGCGGTGTCCCGGGCGAACTCGCGGGAGATGTCGGCGATCACCCGGAGCTGGGCCAGGTTGAGCTGGCCGCCGTCGACCCGCACCCGGAGCATGAAGAACTCGTCCTCCAGCTCGTGCGGCTCCAGCACGGCGGTACGCCCGCCGTCGATGCCCGCCTTGCGCTGCGTGTAGAGGCCCCACCAGCGGAACCGGCCACGCAGGTCCTGCGGGTCGATGGCGGCGAAGCCGCGGTGGGCGTAGATGTTCTCGATCCGGGCCCGGACGTTCAGCGGGTCGTCGTCCTTCTTGATCCGCTCGTTGGCGTTGAGCGGCTCGCGGTGGCCGAGCGCCCACTGCCCCTCACCGCGCGGACGACGGGCTGCCCGGGCGGCGGGCGCCGCCGGGGTCTCCGGGCGGGCCGGGGTGCTACTGACCGCCATCGCGGCGTCCTCCGTTGTCTGCTGTGCCTCGGTGGGGTACGCGGGCGCGGCGGCCGACCCGTGGGACGGGCCGAGGACAACGGTGTCGGAACGGCCGGCGCGCAGTACGCGCCCGAGACGGATGGGTCGGGCGTCGTCAGTGGGCCGGACAGATCGCGCTGCGCACGCGGCCGTAGTCGACGTGGCGACGGGCCACGAAGCGGCGGACGACAGCGGCGGTCATGGGGCCATGCTGCCACACCCCCGGGGGGCCGGCCAACGAGCGCGTGCGCCATCCCACATCACGGGCCGCGCCGTCGCCGTCACCGTCTACCGCGCTGCGACCGCCTCCGCCGGCCCTTCGACCGCCGCGAATGGGTTGCCCGGGCAGGGCCGGCAGCTGCCCGGTGTTGCCTCACGCCCGGTGCTTCCTCACGCCCAACGGTCTCTTCAAGGCCCGGTGGTTCTCAGGCTCGGTGGTCCTCAGGCCTGGTTCTTCAAGGCCGGGTGGTTCTTCGTGCCCCGGTGGTTCTTGTGCCCGATGGTTCTTCGGGCACTGGTGGTCTGCACGCGCCCGTTGGTCGAAACCGCCTCCCGCACTCCCCGGGGACCCACGGTCGGCTCGGACCCCTGCCACCACCTGCCCTGTGCCGGCCCTTTCGAGCTGATGTCGTGAACGAATCAACGGCCGCCGGCCGGGTCCCTGCGGTCACGTCATCGCACCGGCCGAGCGGGGGCCGGTCGGGGCGGAGGGAGAGCGGCGCAGGCTGTTCGCCGCACTGGTGAATCGTCTACGACATCAGCTCGAAAGGGCCCGCACGAGGCATCCAGCCACGCTTCGCAGGGCCAGCGCCGGGCGCCGGGCGCCGGGCGTCGGGCGTCGGGCGTCGGGCGTCGGGCGTCGGGCCGAGCTTCCCAGGGCCAGCGCCGTGCGTGCGGCCAAAGTCCCCAAGGCCAGCACCAGGCGTCCGGTAGAGCTGCGGGGACAGGTAAAGCCCTGGCCGTGTTCGTGGGGATGGGCAGCGCGGCGGCCGGCGCGGCTGTGGCAGCACGGCGGCCGGGGCCGCTGTGGCAGCGTGGCCCGGCGCGGTGTGGGACGCTCGGCCCGTGGGCAGTATGTCCGGAAAGCGGCATGCGGTGGAGGGGTGGGCGCGGCTCGTCTGGGTGCCGCCGCTGCTGGCCACGCTGACCGTCGGGCTCTACGGCATCGGCCACGCCCAGCCCTGGCGGGACGAGCTGGCCACCTGGAGTGCCGCCACCCGCCCGCTGGGCGACCTGCTCCGGCTCACCGGCACCGTGGACGCCGCCACCGGGCCGTACTACCTGCTCATGCACGGTTGGGTCCGGCTCTTCGGGGACACGGCGACGGCGCTGCGGCTGCCCTCGGCGCTGGCCATGGCCGGGGCGGCCGGGCTCACCGCCGTACTCGGCAGGTGGCTGCTGGGGACGCGGGTCGGCCTGCTCGCCGGCCTGCTCTTCGCGGTCCTCCCCGGCACCTCCCGGTACGCCCAGGAGGCCCGCCCCTACGCGTTGGCCAGCCTCTTCGCGGTGCTGGCCACCCTGCTGCTCGTCGCGGCGCTGCGCCGGCCCACGTGGACCCGCTGGGCCTGGTACGCGGCGCCGTCGCCGCCGCTC
>NZ_JAEVHN010000520.1:0-4388 GCF_016803375.1 Micromonospora sp. 4G55 | reverse complement strand
CGGCGGCACGCCGGGGTCGGTGCCGGTCGGGTTGCCGGTGCCGGCGGCGACGGCCGCCGAGGACGCGCTGACCGACCCGCCGGTCGGGGTGCCGGCGAACGGCGGGGTGCGGTGCCCGGCCGGGACGGGCTGCTCGATGAAGGCCACGTGCCGCCAGGAGTTGGCGGTCAGCGCGCCGGTGTTGTCGTACGACATGCCGAGCAGGTCGAACCCGGAGTCCGGTACCCCGTTCCACTCCTTGCAGGCCACCTCGCACGCCTTGCAGCCGATGCAGACGCTGGTGTCGGTGAAGAAACCCACCCGCGGGCCGGCGTCGACCCAGCCGGCGTCCGGGGCGGGGTCGAGGGGGCCGTAGAGGCTGTTGGCGTCAGGCATCGTCGACATCCTCCCCCGCGGCGGGCGCCGGCGCAGGAGGGCGTACCCCGTCGGTCACCGTGGGCGCCGACCGTCCCGGCACGATCCCGGCCCGCCGCTGGTAGTCGGCGACCAGGTCTCGCAGGGCCGGCCCGGTCGGCCGCCGCCCGGGCCGCACGTCGCAGGTGCCGACCTTGCTCTCCTGGATCAGTACGTTCGGGTCCAGGGTGATGCCGAACAGGTCGTTGGCCGAGTCGCCGGTCACCAGGCCCTCGAAGCCGAAGTGGTACGGCAGCCAGATCTGGTGGATCACCCGGCCGTCCACCCGCAGCGGGGTGAGCCGGTCGGTGACCAGCACCTTCGCCTCGATCACCGCCCGGCCGCTGACCAGGTGCGCCCAGCCCAGGTGGGTCACCCCGACCTCGGCGGCCAGCTCCGGCGACACCTCGACGAACATCTCCGGCTGCAACTCGGCCAGCGGCCGCACCGTCCGGCTCATCGCGCCGGCCGTGTGGTGCTCGGTCAGCCGGCTCACCGTGAACACGTACGGGAAGACCTGGCTGTGCTCCTCGGGCGGGCTCGGGTTCACCGAGTTCACCGGGTGGGCGTAGACCTTCCGGGTCGGGTTGGCCTGCTGACCGTAGAGCGGGTTGCGCAGCGGCGACTCGGCCGGCTCGAAGTGCGTCGGCAGGGGGCCGTCGAGCACCCCGCTCGGCGCGTACAGCCAGCCCTTGCCGTCGGGCTGCATGACGAACGGGTCGTCGCCGGCGATCCCCGCCGGCCCGGACGCGCCCTCCGGCGGCCGGTACGTCGGCGGCTTGGTCTTCTCGAAGTCCGGTACGTCGTGGCCGGTCCACTCGCCGGCGTCCGCATCCCACCAGACGTAGCGCTTGCGCTCGCTCCACGGGCGGCCCTGCGGGTCGGCCGAGGCACGGTTGTACAGGGTGCGGCGGTTCGCCGGCCAGGCCCACCCCCACTCGGCGGCCACCCAGTCCTGCTCGTGCCGGGACTTCCGCCGGGCGGCCTGGTTGACCCCGTCGGCGTAGACGCCGGTGTAGATCCAGCAGCCGATGGCGGTAGACCCGTCGTCCTTCGCCTCGGCGAACGCGGACAGCGGGCGGCCGGTCGCCACGTCGTACCCGTTGATCTCGCGCAGCACCGCCTCGGCGCTGGGCTCGGCGTGCGGACCGTGCGTGGGATAGTCCCAGGCCAGGTCCAGCAGCGCCCGGTCCCGCGGCTGGTCCGAGGCGGCCAGCTTCTCCCGCAGCCGGCGGCCCAGGTGGTAGAAGAACCACAGCTCGGAGCGGGCGTCGCCCGGCGGGTCGAGGGCCTTCTCCCGCCACTGCAACAGCCTCTGGGTCTGGGTGAAGGTGCCCTCCTTCTCCACGTGCGAGGCGGCGGGCAGGAAGAACACCTCGGTGCGGCACTCCTCCGGCACGATCTCGCCGGTGGCGACCTCCGGACCGTTCTTCCAGAAGGTCGCGCTCTCGATCATGAACAGGTCGCGGACGACCAGCCAGTCGAGGTTGGCCATGCCCAGGCGCTGGGCGCGGCCGTGCGCGGAGCCGACCGCCGGGTTCTGGCCGAGCAGGAAGTAGCCCTTCACCTTGCCGTCGATCATGTTCAGCACCTGCTGGTAGGTGCCGTGGTCGCCGGTCATCCGGGGCAGGTACCCGTAGCAGAAGTCGTTCTCGGGCGTGGCCGCGTCACCCCAGTACGCCTTGAGCAGGCTCGCCCCGAAGGAGCGCGCGTTGCCCCAGAAACCCTTCTGCCCGGGGTGCCGGATGCTGTCCACCCACTGGTCGAAGGTCGGGTGGTCGGCGTGGTGCGGCATCGGCAGATAGCCGGGGAGCAGGTTGAACAGCGTCGGGATGTCGGTGGACCCCTGGATGCTCGCGTGCCCGCGCAGCGCCAGGATCCCGCCGCCGGGCCGACCCATGTTGCCCAGCAGCAGCTGGATGATCGCGCCGGTGCGGATGTACTGCACGCCGACGCTGTGCTGGGTCCAGCCCACCGAGTAGATGAGCACCCCGGTGCGCTCCCGCCCGGAGTTCTCCGTCCAGGCGCGGGCCAGCTCCAGGAACTTCTCCTGCGGAATGCCGCAGACCCGCTCCACCATCTCCGGCGTGTAGCGGGCGAAGTGCCGCTTGAGGATCTGGTAGACGCAGCGGGGGTGCTGCAACGTCTCGTCCCGCGGCACCTGACCGGCGACCTGCGCGCCGTGCGACTCGTGCCGCAGCCCGGCCGCGCTGTCCCGCTCCTTGGCGGTGTGCCCGCTGCCGGAGGAACCCTCGTGGCCCTCGTACTGCCAGCTGTCCTGCACGTAGCTGCTGGTCTCCGGATCGAACCCGGAGAAGAAGCCGTCACCGTCCTCGGCGTCGACGTACCGCTCGCTGACGATGGTGGCGGCGTTCGTGTACGCCAGCACGTACTCCCGGAAGTCGAGCTCGTTCTCCAGGATGTAGCGCACCAGCTGGTCCCCAGACCGGGGACGGTGGCGGAGTGTCAAATACGCGCCTGGTTCTCGATCTGGAGCGCCCCCATCGCCGTGAACAGCTTCTTGATGAGGTAGTTCTCCTCGTTGTCCAGCGTCGCCCCGCCCAGGCTGGAAATGCCCAGCGTCCGGTTGAGCGGCCGGCCCTCGCTGTCGACGTCCTCCCAGGTCTCCTCACGGGCGGCGAGGATCCGGTCGGCGATCATGTCGAGCGCGGTGTCGAGCTCCAGGTCCTCCCACTCGGTGGCGTACGGCCGGCGGTAGCGGACCGTGGTCTGCCGCAGCGGGCTGGTCACCAGGCTCTTGCTGGCCGAACCCTTCGGGCAGAGCCGGCCGCGGGAGATCGGACTGTCCGGGTCGCCCTCGATCTGGGTGACCCGACCGTCGGTGACGAACACCCGCTGCCCGCAGCCCACCGCGCAGTACGGGCAGACCGAGCGGGCCATGCTGTCCGCCGTCTCGGTGCGCGCGGTCAGCTCGGCGGACCGGCCGGACTGCGCGGCGGCGCCCCGACCCAGCGGGTCGGTGCCGGTGAGCTGCCGGTAGACCGGCCAGCCCTCGAGAAAGGTACGCACGCCCATGCTCCCGCACCCCCTCCCCGACGCCGTCGACCCTCTGAAGATAGGGCAGCGCGGCGGCCTCCGCGAGCGGAGCGCGGGGATCGCTTCCGCCGGTGCAGACAGCGCCGCCCCCCGGCCCTGGTGGGTCGGGGGCGGCGCTGGGGTGTCGGTGTGCAGGTCGCCTCTCGGCGAGTGGCACGACGCGGCTCCAGCCGAACGGTATTCCGCGAAGGCAATTTAGGTGAGGCCCGGGGACACTGGACACACCGACACCTGACTCAACAGGCTACCCGCTCCGGGTCTTCCACCTGGTCTCGTGACGCGTGCCACGTGCTTGTTCCGGCCTTGGGTTGCGGTGGTCGGTGGCGGGGTGTGGCCCGCCGTGGGCGACCTCCGCGCGGCCCCGCCGCCCCGAACCCGCACACCTCGGGTCCGCCGTTGGCTACCGCGCCGCCCGGCGCTGGGCCCGGCCGTGCTGACCCCGGTGGGTTGATCATGAGGTTGGCAGTGGTGGAGGAGATCAAACCACCGCCAACATCATGGTCAACAAGGATCGGTAAAGGCGAGTGGAACGCCATGGGTGTCTGCGGCAGTCCGACAGACCCGTGGTGTTCCACCCGTCGAGGATTCCGGGTATGCCGCTGGCCGGCACCCCGCTCGGGGGTGCCGGCCAGCGTGAGTGTTCAGGTGTGGGTCAGCTGTTCCAGTGCTTGGCGACCAGGTCGGCGGCCTGCTGCTCCCACTGCGCGTAGTGATCCGGGTAGGCCGAGACCTGCACGGTCTGCGCGGCCTCGGTCAGCGGTATGTCCTTCCACCCGTCGACCTGCTTCAGACCCTTCAGGAACGCCATCGTGCTGTACTCCGGGTCGGTGATCTGCTCAACCGTGCCCCAACCGCTGGACGGACGCTGCTGGAACAGACCCTGCGAGTCGAAGTCATTGCGCTCACCCAGGTGACCCAGGTTCTCCAGCTTCGACTCC
>NZ_JAEVHN010000519.1:0-4414 GCF_016803375.1 Micromonospora sp. 4G55 | reverse complement strand
CCACCAAGCTGGCATTTGATAGATCACAGCATCAGCTTTTATAAATTTTTGTATCTCTTCTTTAGGATCATATCCTTGATCTATGTGAGTTTGATCTACCTCGTATCCTAGTGTTTTTAAAATTTCTAAAGCATGATTATGCAATGTCAAATTAAGTTGTCCTTTTGAATTTCCAAATTCTTTAGCACCATTAAGCAAGAGTATATTTTTCATTTTTATTCCTTTTTTAAATTTTATGATACAATTATAACTTAGCATAATATCATTTTCAATACAGAAAATAAAGTAATATACTATACTAAAGGAATGTTAAATGACTAAAGAGAATTCTCCGTGCAATTTCGAAGAATGTGGATTTAACTATACTCTAGCATTAATTAATGGAAAATATAAAATGAGTATTTTATACTGCTTATTTCGCTATGAAATCGTGCGTTATAATGAACTCAAACGCTTTTTAAGCTCCATATCTTTTAAAACTTTAACCAATACCTTAAGAGAACTAGAAAACGATGGTTTAATTATCAGAAAAGAATACGCTCAAATTCCACCCAAGGTAGAATATAGCTTATCCAAACGTGGACAAAGTTTAATTCCCATTTTACAAGCTATGAGCAAATGGGGCAAGAAAGACAAAAAAGGGAAAAAATGCTTGAATTAATTGGCGAACTTTCTTTGCAAAATTATATGGGAGAATGGCTTGAAATAGCTAGAAAACCGGCCTTTTTTCAAAAATCTTGCCTAAATTCAAAGGCAAAATACGAGCTTAAATACAAAAATGGCATTCCTTATGTAGAAATTGAGAATTTTTGCAGATAAAAAAAATGAAATTTCAAGTATAAAGGGTAAGGCAAAAATCGTTTCAAATAGGCAATTAGCAGTGAGATTTAACATCTTTATGTAACCTTTTAATAAAGTAAATTATGAAATCATTTTTGTTGATAGCGAGTATAAAGTTGCCATTGTGGGTAGTCCTGATAAAAAAATTATCTTTGGATTTTAGAAGAAATAATAATAGATGAAAAAAAATATAAAAGAGCTTTTAAAACATCGCTAAGCAAAGGGGATTTGACATTAGCGATGTGGTTTTTGATAAGTATTAAATTATTCTTTTGTCATATCAATGACATAGCGAAATTTAGCCTTTCCTGAGGTTAGATTTTCATAAGCTTTATCGATTTCTTGTGGGGTAATAAGCTCGGTTTCTGGATAAATTCCGTGTTTTAAAGAAAAATCAAGCATTTCTTGAGTTTCAGCAATACCACCAATTAACGAGCCATAAACCTTTTTACCTGCCTTATGTACAAAGGTTATCACGCTGATACTTGGAGCAACTTCGTGAGGTGGCAAACCCACTATCGCCATTTCACCGCCAAATTTAAGCAAATCCAAATAAATAGCAGGATTATAAGGCGTTGGAATGGTTGAGATGATTAAATCAAAACGTTCTTTTACAGCGTTTTTATTCGCAGCTTGTGTAAAATGAGCTTACACCCATAGCCAAAGCATCGGCTTTTTTGTTTTCATTTCTAGCAAAAACGCTAACCTTTGCACCCATTTTCACAGCATATTTAACCGCCATCATACCAAGTCCGCCAAATCCCGCTACTGCTACGCTTGAGCCTTCTTTGATATTTGAAAATTTAAGCGGAGAATAAGTGGTAATTCCTGCACAAAGCAAAGGCGCGACTTTTTCCATCGGTGCATCTTTTGGCACACAAACGGCAAATTTTTCACTTACAACTATGTTGTTTGAGTAGCCCCCATAAGTGTTTTCATTGCCATGAAATACATCACAACTATTGTAAGTAAAGATGGTTTTGCCATTTTCGCAAAACTGCTCTTGTGAGCGTTTGCAAGCATCGCACTCACCGCATGAATTTACCATACAACCAACCCCTGCGTAATCTCCTACTTTAAATTTACTCACATTTTTACCCACAGCGATAACTTCTCCTGCTATCTCATGCCCAGGCACGCAAGGATAAGTAGCTTCTCCCCACTCGCTTCTTGCGGTGTGAATATCGCTATGACAAATGCCTGCATATAGGATTTTAATCAAAATATCATTATCGCCAATAGCATGGCGGCTAAATTCAAAGGGTGTAAATTTCGCATCCTTGCTAAGCATTGCATAGCCTTTTACTTGCGATGCGATTGTTTTCTAAAATTTTGTATTGCATTTTTGCTCCTTTTTTGATTTTTTATAATTATAAAACATTAGAGTAGCTATAAGTCAAGAGTGAAAATAATTTTTTAAAAATTAGTATAAATAACTAGGATACTAGTGAAATTGTATAAAATTAAGCAAATTTTATAACAAAGACATAGTTGCAACGACAAATCAAGCTATCTATAATAAAGATAAAAGAAAATAATACAAACAAATTTAATTTCAGTATCGCTTAAATTCTACTCGTTAGCTAATTCCTTAGCCAAAATTTCAGCTTGAGCTAAAACTCCATCAATTGCAAGTTGTTGCATATCAGGTGGATAACCATACTTATTTAACACTCTTTTTACAGCTACTCTTAATCTTGCTCTTACATTTTCTTTTATCATCCAGTCTATACTTACATTGTTTTTGATAATTTGCAGTATTTCACTAACGAGTGCTAATAGTTTTTCATTGCCTAAAATCTTTTCATACTCATCATTACAAGCAAGTGCTGAGTAAAAGGCGTATTCATAGTCTTTTAAACCTAACTTCTTAGCCTCATCTTCCATACTTACTATGCTTTTACTCATATTTATTAGCTCATCTAGTGCCTCGCTTGATGAGATTAGCTTATTGTTATATTTTTTGATAGCATCACTAAGCATTTGTGCTAATTTTTTAGCCTTTGTTTAGGCTTAGCTTTTCTCTTGCTTTTATCTCATCATTTAGTATCTTTTTTAGCATTTCAAAGGCTAAATTTTTACGCTTCATATTCTTTACTTCTAGTAAAAACTCATCAGAAAGTATAGATATATCAGGCTTTTTTATACCACTAGCATCAAAAATATCCACCACTTTAGATGATACAATAGCTTTATCTACTACTTGCTTTATCAAAGCTTGATTAAGCAAATTTTCATTCTCATTTTCTTTAGCAAACTTTAAAAACCTAGCCTTTATCGCATACATAAAAGCGATTTTATTCTTTATGCTCAAAGCTTTTTCGTGTGGCATAGCTATCGTGTAGGCTTTATCAAGTGCTGCAAATTCTTTTATAAATCTGTTCTTACCATCTTCATTTGATAATATATGCTCTTCTACATCAAGTATATATTCAAGTTTAGCCCCCGTATCAAGTTCAAAGTATTTTTCATAGTCATTTGGCAGCATTTGTTCTACGATTTCAAGCTTTTCTATCATCACTTTTACAGCGTCTTCTTGAGTAGTGATTATATCGCCCTTGCCACCACTTTCACTATAAAATGATAAAGCTTTTTTCAAATCACTTGCAATCCCAAGATAATCCACCACAAGCCCACTAGGTTTATCCTTATAAACCCTATTTACTCTAGCTATAGCTTGCATTAGATTATGCCCTTTCATAGGCTTATCTATATAAAGAGTATGAAGCGATGGCACATCAAAGCCAGTTAGCCACATATCCACCACTATAACTAGTTTTAATTCATCGTCTATATTTCTCATACGATTTGCCAAAAACTGCTTTTGAATCTTACTTGTATGATGTTTACTAAACTCTACCCCATCGCTAGAGCTTGAAGTCATCACTACTTTTATAGCCCCGCTACTTAGCTCATCGCTATGCCAACTTGGTCTTATTTTTATGATTTCATCATATAGTTTTATAGCTACGCTTCGGCTTATACTTACTATCATACCTTTTCCGCCGAGCTTACTAGACCTTGTTTCAAAGTGTTTTACTATATCTTTAGCGATTTGTTTTAGTCTGCTTGTGCTACCTACTAAAGCTTCTAGCTTAGTAGCTTTTGCTTTTTGGCTATCTTGGTTTTCAAGCTTTTCATCTAATTCATTTACAAGCCTTTTTCCTTCTTCCGCTTAGCTCTATTTTGGCAAGTCTGCTTTCATAATATATACTCACAGTAGCACCATCTTCAACAGCTCTTGATATATCATATATATCTATGTAGTTTCCAAAAACTGCAGGGGTGTTTATATCATGGCTTTCAATTGGTCGTTCCTGTAAATCCTATATAAGTAGCATTTGGCAAAGCATCACGCAGATATTTTGCGAAACCATAAACTATCTTTTGCCCTAGCACATCGCCACTTTTTGACTTTTCTTCTACTACTTTTGCATCAAAGCCGTATTGGGTTCTGTGTGCTTCATCTGCAATTACGATGATATTATCTCTAAGCGATAAGCACTTCAAATACATTATCATTTTCTGGACTAAATTTTGAATAGTAGTAAATACCACTCCACCACTAGTCTAC
>NZ_JAEVHN010000518.1:0-4415 GCF_016803375.1 Micromonospora sp. 4G55 | reverse complement strand
GGGGGTTAGGGAGTCGGCCTGGGTGGGGACGGGGAGTTGTTGCTCGCCGACGGCGGCACGCTTGCGGGCGCGGTGGGCGGCCACGTGGGAGCGGGTGGCGCAGCGCTCGGAGCAGAACCGGCGACAGCAGTTGGACGAGGTGTCCAGGTAGACGTTGCCGCAGCGCTCGTCCGCGCAGACCCCGAACCGGGCGCTGCCGTACTCGCAGAGCCAGACCGACAGGCCCCAGACCGCGCCGGCCAGGTATTCCGCGCTGACCGACGCGCCCCGGCTGGTCACGTGCATGTGCCAGTCGCTGGAGTCGTGCCCGGAGATCCGCGGCTGCACGGGGAACGCCTCCAGCAGGGCGTTCAGCTCGGCCACCGCCTGGACGTCCCGCCCGGAGGTGCCGAACTCGAACACGTCGCGCAGGCGCTTCTGCGCCCGCCGGAAGATCACCAGGTCCCGTTCGGCGACCTCGTCGCGCATCCACGCGTTGTCGTCCGGGAAGAGGGCCCGCAGGTCGTCGAGGTCGTCCAGGCGGGCGTTGACGAGATCAACACCGGTCCGGGCGTACGCGTCGAAGTTCACGACACCAACGGTAGACGACTCACGGGGCGCGCGGCGCGTCGATGTAGTGGGGCAGGAACCGCGCGTAACCGTCCGTGATGAGACTCTCGCTCTCCCGCAGGCCGACGCCGGCCGACTCGCCGTCGACGACCCAGCTCCCCAGCACCGTACGGTTGCCGGCGAAGTCCGGCAGCGCCCGGAACTCCTGGTAGCAGAAGCCCTCGGCGCCGTAGTCGCCCGGATTGGTGATCTCGGTGTCGCCGGTGACGATCCGCACCGCGGCGCCCTCCCGGCCGAGCAGCGGCTTCGCCACGTACTCCGGCATCCCGCGCGGCGAGTCCAGGTACGCCGGCAGCAGGTACTCGTGCCCCGGGTACAGCTCCCAGAGCACGGCCAGCAGCGCCTTGTTGGACAGCAGCAGCTTCCAGGCCGGCTCGATCCAGGTGGTCGGGGTGCCCGGCTCCAGCGCCGCCGGCCCGTACGGCTCGGCCAGCATCCACTCCCAGGGGTAGAGCTTGAAGCAGGTCGTCAGCGGTCGGTTGTCGGCGTCGACGAAGCGCCGGCCGTCCCAGCCGACGTGCTGGATCGGCAGCAGCGTCACGTCCAGCCCGGCCTGGCGGGCGGTCTCGGCCAGGTAGCCCGCGGTGATCTGGTCCTCGCCCGACTCCTCCTCGTTCGACCAGGTCACGTGCACCCGCCGGTCGTGCAGGCCGGCGCCGATCTTGGCCCAGGCGCCCACCAGCCGTTCATGCAGGCTGTTCCACTGGTCGGCGTCCGGGTGCGTCTGCTCCAGCCAGTACCACTGGATGATGCTCGCCTCGACCAGCGCGGTGGGGGTGTCGGCGTTGTACTCCAGCAGCTTCGGCGGCCAACTGCCGTCGTAGGCGAGGTCGAAGCGGCCGTAGAGGGTCGGCGGCCGCTCGCGCAGCGACCGGGCGACCGCCTCGGCGGCCCAGGCCGGGATGCCGAACTCGGCGTACCGGCCGCGGGCGACGACGTGCTCGGCCGCGGCCACCGACATTCGGTGCAGCTCCTCGGTGGCCTCCTCCAGCCGCAGCACCTCGGCCAGGTCGAAGGCGTACGCCGCCGTCTCGTCCCAGTACGACATGGTCCCGCCGTCGGGCAGTTCGGTGTCGACGTACACCAGGCCCTGCTCGCGGATGGTGGCGTCCCAGTCCGGGCGGGGGGTGGCCGCCTCGCGCCGCACCTCAGCCCCCGCAGGAGGCGAGGTGGGTGCCGAAACCGCCGCGCTCGGGCAGGGCCGCGGCGACCGGCCGGGGCTCGGCGGCGGTGCCGGTGGTGACCGCCGGTACCCGCATCGCCAGCGCGACCGTGTCCCCGCCGCCGGCCGGACCGAGGGCGCAGTCGTCGTCATCGTCGTCGTCGGAGGTCATGTTGCAGCCGGAGAGGGCGAGCGCCAGGGCGGTGAGCGCGCCCAGCTGCACGGAGGCTGACCGGAGCCGGCGGCGGGGGTGTCCATCCACGGCATCGTTGTAGCTGATCGACGCCACTTCCGTCGCCCCCCGGACGGTGCTCGTGATGCCATTGGGACGCCGGTCACGGGGCGTCGTGGCGGCTCGGCCGCCCCCCGACGGAGCGCGGCGCACGGGCGTTACGCTCGGCTCATGCTCCGTTCCGTCATCCTCGCCGCCTCCCGGTCATCCCAGGTCGAGCGGCTCATCGCGACGGCCCCGTTCACCCGGGACGTCGTCCGCCGGTTCGTCGCCGGCGCCGGCACCGACGACGCGTTGCGCGCGACCCGCGAACTCGTCGCCGACGGCCTCGCGGTCACCATCGACAACCTCGGCGAGGACACCGTCACTCCCGAGCAGGCCACCGCCACCCGCGACGAGTACCTCAAGCTGCTGAAGGTGCTCTCCGCCGCCGGGCTCACCCCGCCCGCCGAGGTCAGCGTGAAGCTCTCCGCCCTGGGCCAGAAGTTCGACGAGCAACTGGCGTACGACAACGCCCGGGCGATCTGCCTGGCGGCCGACGAGGTGGGCACCACGGTCACCCTCGACATGGAGGACCACACCACCACCGACTCGACCCTGAGCGTGCTGGCCAACCTGCGCAAGGACTTCCCGTCGACCGGTGCGGTGCTCCAGGCGTACCTGCGGCGGACCGAGTCGGACTGCCGCGAGCTGGCCGGCGCCGGGTCCCGGGTACGGCTCTGCAAGGGCGCGTACAAGGAGCCGGAGTCGGTGGCGTACCAGTCGGCCCGCGAGGTGGACAAGTCCTACGTCCGCTGCCTGAACGTGCTGATGTCCGGGGACGGCTACCCGATGCTGGCCACCCACGACCCGCGCCTGATCGCCATCGGCGAGGACCGGGCCCGCTGGTTCGACCGCGGCCCGGACCGCTTCGAGTTCCAGATGCTGTACGGCATCCGGCCGGAGGAGCAGGCCCGGCTGGTCGGCGAGGGCTACACCGTGCGGACCTACCTGCCCTACGGCGAGGACTGGTACGGCTACCTGATGCGCCGGCTCGCCGAGCGCCCCGCGAACCTGATGTTCTTCGGCCGGGCCCTGGTCTCCAAGAAGTGACTCAGGCGTTCGACCAGCCCCGGGTGCTCAACACCAACCGGTAGCCGTCCGGATCGGCCACCGTCACCCCCCAGCGGTCCCAGTACGGGCCGGCGGAGACTCTCGTCCCGCCGGCCCGTTCCAGTCTCGTGACCAGGTCCGCCTCGACCGGCCCGTCCAGGTAGAGCACGAACAGGTCCTCCTGGGTCGGGCGGGGCTCGACCGCCAGCTGTTCCCCGCCGACCAGTTCCAGGTGCCAGGCCGCGTCCGGCCAGCCCAGCATCAGCAGGTCGTGCTCACCGGGCTCGGCGGCCTCGCCCCGGTACAGCACCCTCAGGCCGAGTCCGTCGACCCAGAAGCGCTCGGCCGCCCCGAGGTCGCGGCTCGGCCGGGCGATGCGGAGGTGGGGGCTTCCCGTCGACGTCATGCGGTGATCATCGGAGCTGTACCGGACTTCAGGTCAAGTCCGCCGTTGACAGATTTGGCTAATGCACTTAGCCTCAAAGCTATGAGTATTAGCCAGGTGGAGCGGGACGGCGGCACCATCGCGTACGAGGTGCACGGCGAGGGGCCGCTGGTGGTGCTCGCGCACGGCATGGGGGAGAAGCCGGCGGTCCTTCCGCCACCTGATCCCGCTGCTGGTCGAGGCCGGCTACCGGGTGGCCTCGGTGGACGTCCGGGGGCACGGCGACTCCAGCGCCCACTGGCCGTCGTACGCCCCGGCCGAGGTCGGCTCGGACCTGCTGGCCGTGGTGCGTACCCTCGGCGGCCCGGCCACCCTGGTCGGCAGCTCGTCCAGCGCGGCGGCCGTCGTCTTCGCCGCCGGGGACGCGCCCGAGCTGGTCAACGGCATCGTGCAGATCGGCGCGTTCGTCGCCCAGCCCCGGCCCAACCCGGCGATGCGGCTGGCCCAGGCGGCGGTGCTGCGCAGTCCCCGGCTGTTCGGCATGTTCCACCGGACGCTCTTCCCCGGTGGCCGGCCCGCCGACGACGCCGCGTACCGCAAGGAGCTGGTCGCCGGCCTGCGCGGCCGGATGGCGGCGGTCCGCGGTGTGGTCGCGCCGGTCGCCCCGCACTGGACGGCCCGGGCGGCCGACGTGCGGCAGCCGGTGCTGGTGCTGATGGGCGCGAAGGACCCCGACTTCGCCGACCCGGGAGGCGAGGCGCGCGCGGCCCGCCGCCTCTTCGTCACCGCCGAGGCCCGCATGATCGCCGACTCCGGCCACTACCCGCACGCCGACCAGCCGACGGCCACCGCTGCCCAGCTGGTCGAGTTCCTGGCGGTGACCACGCGTGCCTAGGGCCGGGCTCACCCCGTCGACGGTGGTCCGCGAGGCGGCC
>NZ_JAEVHN010000517.1:0-4418 GCF_016803375.1 Micromonospora sp. 4G55 | reverse complement strand
GCCGCCAGGGTGTCGAGGTACCGCTCCAGGTCCCGACGGTACGAGGCGAGCGTGTTCGCCGACAGGCCACGCTCGACGGTCAGGTGGTCGAGGTAGCCGCGGACGGCACGGCGCAGGGCCGCGCGGGCGTGACGCCCGCGCCGGCGGTGTCCGGTGCAGCGGTCAGGCCAGCACCTCGGCCAGCGGCAGGGTCGGCATGCCGTGCGCCTCGGCGACCGGGCCGTAGACGACCTGGCCGTCGTGGGTGTTCAGGCCCAGCGCCAGCGCCGGGTCGCGGCGCAGCGCCTCGCGCCAGCCCTGGTTGGCCAACTCCAGCGCGTACGGCAGGGTGACGTTGGTCAGCGCGTAGGTGCTGGTGTTCGGCACCGCGCCGGGCATGTTCGCCACGCAGTAGAAGATCGACTCGTGCACCTTGTAGACCGGGTCGGCGTGCGTGGTGGGACGCGAGTCCTCGAAGCAGCCGCCCTGGTCGATGGCGATGTCGACGAGCACGCTGCCCGGCTTCATCCGGGAGACCAGCTCGTTGGAGATCAGCTTCGGGGCCTTCGCGCCCGGGACGAGGACCGCGCCGATGACCAGGTCCGCGTCGACCACGGCCCGCTCGATCTCGTACGCGTTGGAGGCGACGGTCTGCAGGTGGCCGCGGTAGATGGCGTCGGCCTGGCGCAGCCGGGCGACGTTCTTGTCCAGCAGCAGCACCTCGGACTGCAGGCCCAGGGCGATCGCCGCGGCGTTCAGGCCGGAGACCCCGGCGCCGATGACCACGGTCTTGGCCGCGTACACGCCGGACACGCCGCCGGGGAGCACGCCCCGGCCACCGCCGGTGCGCATCATGTAGAAGGCGCCCACCTGCGGGGCGAGTCGGCCGGCGACCTCGGACATCGGGGCGAGCAGCGGCAGCGACCGGTCGGGCAGCTCGACGGTCTCGTACGCGATGCCGGTGACCTTCCGGTCGACCAGCGCGTCGGTGCACTCCTTGGAGGCGGCCAGGTGCAGGTAGGTGAAGAGCACCTGCCCCTCGCGCATGCGGTGGTACTCCTCCGCGACCGGCTCCTTGACCTTGAGCACCAGCTCCGCGGTGTCCCACACCTCGTCGGCGGTGCCCAGGATCTTGGCGCCGGCCGCGGCGAACTCGTCGTCGCTGATGGTCGACCCGACACGGCGCCGGACTCGACGAAGACCTCGTGACCGTGGCGGGTGAACTCGTTGACGCCCGCCGGCGTGATCGCCACGCGGTACTCGTGGTTCTTGACCTCGCGTGGGATTCCGACCTTCACGATGCAGACACCTCTCTTCGGGGCAGCTCACCCCGACTGCTCGGCCCCGCGCCGGCCCCATTGCCGGCGCGGTCGACCGGTCCCGCCGGCGGCAGTCTAGGCGCGGGAGCACCCTCCGGGGCCCAGCACAGTGACATCCGGTGCCCGATCCGCCTGACGATGTGTCAGGCCTGCAGGCCCGCTCCCCCGCTCGGCGTTCGCCCTCATCGTCGCACCGCGCGACGGGTACCGCCGGGCGGAATCCGCAGGCGACACGCCGGGTGTCCACGCCGCCGCGCTCGGTGCCCGCCGGTCCCCGTCCCGACGCCCGGCGCACGAGCCACCCCGACGCGCACGCCGACGGTCCGAGGGGCCGACCGAGGGCCACCACCGCCCCGCTCTGCGGCGTGTCGCGGTGTCCCGGCGGGCGGATGCCGCGACACGCCGCACAGCGCGACCCAGGCACCCGGTGGAGAGAGCGGCAGGAGGGAGCGGGGACGCGAAAGGGCCGCGCGGCGAACCGCGCGGCCCTTCCCGGGCGTACCCGTCAGCGGGGCAGCGGGGCGTCGGCCCGGCGCAGCACCGACCAGCCGGCGTCGCGGGCCCGGGCGGCGGCGAGCAGCCCGGCCACGCACGGACCGTTGGTGATCTCCCCGGCCAGCACCATGCCGACCGCCTCGTCCAGGTCGAGCCGGACGATCTGGATGTCGGCCTCCTCGTCGCGGCGCTCGTGCCGCGCCTCGGCCGGCACGTCGGCGAGGTCGCGGGCGAGGAAGACCCGGACCACCTCGTCGGAGAAGCCCGGCGAGGTGTGCACGTCGACCAGCAGGTCGAGGGTGCCGGCGGTCAGGTCGGCCTCCTCGGCCAGCTCGCGGGCGGCGGCGGCGGGCAGCGGCTCGCCGGCGACGTCCATCAGCCCGGCGGGCAGCTCCCAGAGGTGCCGCCCCACCGGCTGCCGGTACTGCCGGACGAGCACCACCTGGCCGGCGTCGTCGAGAGCCACCACGGCGACCGCGCCGACGTGCCGGACGTAGTCCCGCTTCGCGGTGTCGCCGCCGGGCATGGTCACCTCGTCGGTGACCACCGAGAAGATCCGGCCCTGGAAGCGCTCCTGCCGGTCCCGCAGCTCGTAACGGTGCTCGACGGCGCTCACGAGGCGGACGCCGCCTTCGCCGTGGCGCCGTTACGGGAGGCCTTCTTCGCCGTCGGGGCCTCCGCCACCGCGTCCAGGTCCACCGGCAGCTGGTCCGCCTCCGAGTACGCCACAGCCGCCTTCACGAACGCCGCGAAGAGCGGGTGCGGGCGGGTCGGGCGGCTCTTCACCTCCGGGTGCGCCTGGGTGGCCACGAAGAACGGGTGCAGGCCGCGGTCCAGCTCGATGAACTCGACCAGCCGGCCGTCCGGCGAGGTGCCGGAGATGTGCAGGCCGGCCTTGGTGAGCTGGTCGCGGTAGGCGTTGTTCACCTCGTAGCGGTGCCGGTGCCGCTCGCTGACCTCGGTGCTGCCGTACGCCTCGGCGACCAGCGAGCCCTCGGCCAGCGTCGCCGGGTACGCCCCGAGCCGCATGGTGCCGCCCAGGTCGCCCTTGCCGGCGACGATGTCCTCCTGGTCGGCCATGGTGGCGATGACCGGGTGCTTGGCCTCCTCGTCGAACTCCAGCGAGTTGGCGCCGTCCAGGCCGGCCAGGTGACGGGCCACCTCGATGGTCATGCACTGCAGGCCGAGGCAGAGGCCGAGCAGCGGGATGCCGTTCTCGCGGGCGTACCGGGCGGTGCCGATCTTGCCCTCGATGCCGCGCACGCCGAAGCCGCCCGGGATGACGATGCCGTCCGCGCCGGCCAGGGCCGCCGCGGCGCCGGCCGGGGTGACGCAGTCGTCGCTGGGCACCCAGCGCAGCTGCACCCGGGCCCGGTGGCCGAAGCCGGCGGCCCGGATCGCCTCGCTCACCGACAGGTACGCGTCGGGCAGGTCGACGTACTTGCCGACCACCGCGACGGTCACCGTGTGGATCGGCTGGTGCACCCGGTCCAGCAGGTCGTCCCAGCTGGCCCAGTCGACGTCGCGGAAGGAGAGACCGAGCCGGCGCACCACGTACGCGTCGAGACCCTCGCGGTGCAGCACCTTCGGGATGTCGTAGATGCTCGGCGCGTCCGGGGCGGCCACGACCGCCTCCCGGTCCACGTCGCAGTAGAGCGAGAGCTTCTCCTTGAGCTTCTCCGGAATCTCCCGGTCGCAGCGCAGCACGATCGCGTCGGGCTGGATGCCGATGTTGCGCAGCTGGGCCACCGAGTGCTGGGTCGGCTTCGTCTTCAGCTCGCCCGAGGGCGCCAGGTACGGCACCAGCGAGACGTGCAGGTAGAAGCAGTTGTCCCGGCCCAGGTCGTGGCGGACCTGGCGGATGGCCTCCAGGAACGGCAGCGACTCGATGTCGCCGACGGTGCCGCCCACCTCGGTGATCACCACGTCCGGGATCTGGCCGTCGCCGTCCGGGTCGGCCATGCCGAGGATCCGGGACTTGATCTCGTTGGTGATGTGCGGAATCACCTGGACGGTGTCGCCCAGGTACTCGCCGCGCCGCTCCTTGGCGATCACGTCGGAGTAGATCTGGCCGGTGGTGACGTTCGCCTTGCCGGACAGGTCCCGGTCGAGGAAGCGCTCGTAGTGCCCGACGTCGAGGTCGGTCTCGGCGCCGTCGTCGGTGATGAAGACCTCACCGTGCTGGAACGGGTTCATCGTCCCCGGGTCGACGTTGAGGTACGGGTCGAGCTTCTGCATCACCACGCGCAGCCCGCGCGCGGTGAGCAGATTGCCGAGGCTGGAGGCGGTGAGGCCCTTACCCAGCGAGGAGGCGACGCCCCCGGTGACGAAAATGTGCCTGGTCGTCCGTGCTGAAGGGGCCAAGGCCTGCTCCCGTGTCGTCCGTAGCGGTCGTGCGAACCGCCGTGCCGATCAGCAAAGTGATCACGCGATCCACGGGATTCCACGGTAACACCTCTCCGGCCCGGGGCGGGCGCCGCACCCACCCCGGCCGGCGTTGGAACCCGCAGCGGGTCAACCCGTCGTGACCTCGGTCGATGTCGGGGTGGCCGACTCCCCGGCCCGCGCGGCGGGCACGCCGGCACCGCCCGCTCCCGCCGCCCGCTCACCCGCGCTCCGCACACC
>NZ_JAEVHN010000516.1:0-4424 GCF_016803375.1 Micromonospora sp. 4G55 | reverse complement strand
GGCTGGCCGGCGGCGGGGTGGGGGTGGTGGGTTCGTCGTCGACGGGGGCGGAGTCGGTCACGGGGGCTCCCGGTGTCGAGGGCGAGCGGGGGACGATCAGCGGCGGCGGCTGGAGAACCGGTTGGCCACCTGCCTGAGCTTGGCCTGGTTCTCCGGCTTGGCCAACTCACGCCGGCCCCGGTCGACCAGCTGCTGCCCCCGCGGCGAGCGCAGGAACGCCCTGATCCGTTGCACCAGTGACATGTCGTCCTCCGTTCGGTGGTCGTGCATCATGTGTACCCCGAACGGACAACCGGCAACCGACAACCGGGGCGGATCAGGCCAGGATGGCCTCGACCACCTCGGTCGCCCGCCACTCGTGCTGGGCGTAGGCCCACGGGAACGCCGAGACCTGCACGGCCTGGGCCGCGTCGGTCAGCGCCATGTCCTGCCAGCCGGGGATCTCCAGCAGCACGGAGAGGAACGCCTGGGTGGCGTACTCCGGGTCCATCAGCTCGCGGACCTCGCCCCAGCCGCTGCTGGGCCGCTGCTGGAACAGCCCGACCGAGTCGTGGTCCCAGCCGATGGCCTGGTGCGGGTAGTTCTGGGACTCGGGCAGCACACCGCTGGCGTAGTTGTAGAGGTTGCTCTCCTGCATCGCGGTGGCCACGCGATGATCAGGGCCTGTCGGGGCACGCCCATCTTCCGGCCGGCCTTGACGATGGCCGTGGCGTTGGCCATCTGGGCCCGGTCCAGGCCGGCGACGGGGGCGATCCGCTTCGGCTTCGGCTTGGGCTTCGGCTTGGCCTTCTTCGTCGCGGTCGGGGCGGCGGCGGGGGTCGGGGTCGCGGTGACCGGGGGACGCGCCTGGCCGCGGGAGGCGGCGCCCTCCTGCGCCCGCTCGGTGAGCGCCGGCTGGGCGGCGACCGGGTCGAGCCGGTCGGCCGGCAGGGCCTGCACGCCGGCGAAGGCCGCCACGCCGAGGCAGCAGACCACGCCGGAGGCGAGCGCACCCGGGACGGGCGGCGGGTCAGGGGGTTAACGAGGGCGCCGAGGCGGGTACGGAGCGAGGGAGCGGCCTCGGTGCCACGGAGAACGCCGACCTGAACGGACGAGGGGGTATCGTCCGAACGGCCAGTCGGGCCCTCGTGGGCGTACTGGTCGTCGATGGTGTCGTCGTCACGCATCCGACGACGTTAGGCAGGCGTTTCACCGGCCACCCACCGTGAGCGAGTGGCCCTCGCCACAATCCGACGGGTCGAACCGGGACGCGTCGGGGGTGTCCCGTGGCCGCGGGGCGTAACCCCGCAGAACCGGCATCTCGGGAAGACCCCCCGGCGGCGGGAGCCTCGGAACGACGGGGTCGACACCGCCGCCGCGGCCCGCATGATCGACCATATCCCCCGTTGGTACGAGCGATCGGTAGACCAACGGACAACCGCACCTCCGATGATCGGCGAAATGCGCGCTTCGTCCGTCTTTGCTCGCCAGGATCGCCGCCAACCGCCCGTTGCTGGAATGGATACCGCGGGCGGGTACGTTCGGCGAACCGGGAGCCGTGCGCGCACGGCGGCCCGTACGCGCGTTTCCTCAGGAGGTCCGACCGGTGCTCGACCCACACGAGCTCTACCAGCTCACCGACGACCTGCCCGACCTCGGGCAGCCGGTGCTGATCCAGGCCCTGACCGGCTTCGTCGACGCCGGCAGCGCGAGCCGCCTGGCCCGTGAGCAGCTGCTCACCTCGCTGGAGTCGCGTCAGATCGCCACCTTCGACGTCGACCAGCTCTTCGACTACCGCTCCCGCCGCCCGGTGATGACCTTCGTCGAGGACCACTGGGAGCACTATGACGCGCCGGAGCTGGCGCTGCACCTGCTGCACGACGACGACGAGACCCCCTTCCTCCTGCTCACCGGCCCGGAGCCGGACCTGCAGTGGGAGCGGTTCGTGGCCGCCGTCGCCGCCCTGGCCACCCGACTCGACGTCCGGCTCACCGCCGGGTTGAACTCCATCCCGATGGCCGTGCCGCACACCCGCCCGACCGGGGTCACCGCGCACGCCACCCGGCGCGAGCTGATCTCCGGCTACGAGCCCTGGCTCCAGCGGGTGCAGGTCCCGGGCAGCGTCGGCCACCTGCTGGAGTACCGGCTCGGCGAGGCGGGCCGGGACGCGATCGGCTTCGCCGCGCACGTGCCGCACTACGTCGCCCAGACCGAGTACCCGGCCGCCGCCGAGGTGCTGCTCTCCTCGGTCTCCCGCAGCACCGGGCTGCTGCTGCCCAGCGACAGCCTGCGCACGGCCGCCGAGGTGGTGCGGGTCGAGATCGACCGGCAGGTCGCGCAGACCGACGAGGCCGCCGCGCTGGTCCAGGCCCTGGAGGAGCAGTACGACGCGTTCGCCCGTGGGCGCGGCGAGAAGAACCTGCTGGCCGCCGAGGCCGGGCCGCTGCCCACCGCCGACGAGCTCGGCGCCGAGCTGGAGCGGTTCCTGGCCGAGCAGACCCGCCCCGGCGACACCCCGAACGGCTGACCCGGCCGACCGCTGGGCAACCGGCGGTCGCGCCGGCACCGCCCGCGCGCGGCCTTGAAGTCGATCATCCGCCGCGCCGAGCCAGCCGGCCCGGCCGGGCACTGAGCCCGTTCGTTGCGCGGCCGGCTCCAGGGCCGATCATGCGGCGCGCCGGTCCGGCTGGCCGGGCGCGTGGGGGCCGGATACGGCAGGCTGAAGGCATGCGTCTGGCGACCTGGAACGTGAACTCGGTGAAGGCCCGCCTGCCCCGACTGCTCGACTGGCTGGCCACCACCGGCCCGGACGTGGTCTGCCTGCAGGAGACCAAGTGCCCCGACGGCGCCTTCCCCAGCGCCGAGGTGGGCGAGCTGGGCTACGAGGTGGCCAGCCACAGCGACGGCCGGTGGAACGGGGTGGCGATCCTGTCCCGGGTCGGGCTGGCCGACGTGGCGGTCGGGTTCCCCGGCGAGCCCGGGTTCCCGGAGCCGGAGGCCCGGGCGATCTCGGCCAACTGCGACGGGGTCCGGGTCTGGTCGGTGTACGTGCCGAACGGCCGCGCCCCCGACGACCCGCACTACGCGTACAAGCTGGCCTGGTTCGCCGCGCTGCGGGACGCGTTGGAGCCAGAGCTGGCCGGCGGGGCGCCGGTGGCGGTCTGCGGCGACTTCAACGTCGCCCCCACCGACGCCGACGTCTGGGACCCGGCGCTCTTCGTCGCCTCCACCCACGTCACGCCGGCCGAGCGGGCCGCCCTGGCGGCGCTGCGCGACCTCGGGCTGGTCGACGTGGTGCCGACCCCGATGAAGGGCCCGCACCCCTACACGTACTGGGACTACCGGGCCGGGATGTTCCACCAGAACAAGGGCATGCGGATCGACCTCGTCTACGCCTCCGCGCCGTTCGCCCGGGCGGTCCGCTCCGCGTACGTCGACCGGGAGGCCCGCAAGGGCAAGGGTCCCTCCGACCACGCCCCGATCGTGGTCGACGCCGAACTGGTGCCGGCCGTCGAATCGTTCTGAGCCCTGCCTCGACGCGGGCGGTCCGGCGGACCCGGCCGGCGTCGGGGCGCGGGCGGGACGTCCGCCCGGCTGATCGGCCGCTGGTTAGGGTGGAGCCATGGCAGTCGTGAAGATCAACGCGATCGACGTCCCGTCCGGCGCCGGCGAGGAGTTGGAGAAGCGGTTCGCCGCCCGGGCCGGCGCGGTGGAGAACTCCCCCGGCTTCCTCGGCTTCGAGCTGCTGCGCCCGGTCGCCGGCGAGAGCCGCTACTTCGTCTACACCCGGTGGGAGAGCGAGGAGGCGTACCAGGCGTGGGCGGCCGGCCGGCCCGGGCCGCGCACGCCGGCGGCGAGGGCGGGGAGCAGCGGCGGCCGGTCGCCTCCGGCGCCACGCTGCTGGAGTTCGAGGTCGTCCAGCAGGTCACCGGCAAGAGTTGACCGCCCGGCCGGTCAGGGCTGCCGGGTCTCGGCCAGCGAGGCGAAGGCGATGACGTTGTCCTCGTAGCCGGTCCGGCCGCCGACCCAGGCGCCGCCGCAGGTGATCAGCCGCAGCGCTGGCGGCCCGTCGTCACCGTAGACCCGGTCGGCCGGCAGGTGGGACTTGTCGAAGTACTCGACCGAGTCGACGGTGAACACCGCGACCTTGCGGTCCTCGCGGGTCACCTCGATCCGGTCGCCGGGCTTGAGCTTGCGCAGGTCATAGAAGACGGCCGGGCCGCTCTTGGAGTCGACGTGCCCGACGATGATGGCCCGGCCCGGCTCCCCCGGGGTCGGGCCGCGGTCGTACCAGCCGGTCTGGTGGTGCCGGTTCAGGGGCGGCACGTCGATCGACCCGTCCTTCGCCTGGCCCACCGGGGCCACCGGGGCGGTCACCCGGATGGCCGGCACCGCGAGGCTCACCGGCCGGCTGGCCGGCAACCCGCCGCCCCGACCGGCCTCGG
>NZ_JAEVHN010000515.1:0-4435 GCF_016803375.1 Micromonospora sp. 4G55 | reverse complement strand
CCGGGGCCACCCCCGCCGGGGCCCGCCCCGGTGCCCATCGTGATCATGGTGGGCACCGACAGCGACCGGCAGGTCCCCCGTTGCGGTGGATATTCGGGGCGTAACCGACCGTCTACCTGCGGGGGTCGGCGACAACGAGAAACATGGTTAGCCTGAGAACCAGTGAGATTTCTGCGGCAGACGTGGCTCGGCGTCGCGAACCCAACGGCGGGTCCAGGTGCTCTATACAGAGCTGCCGTTCCGGCGACGAGGAGGAGGCCCGTGACACAACAGACCTGGGACGAGGTGGGCGGCCTGCTGCCGCACGACCAGTTCCGCGCCGCCAGCGAAGCCATCGTGGCCAACATCGAGCAGGTCATCGAAGGCAAGACCGCGACCGTGCGCCTCGCCCTGGCCGTCCTGCTCGCCGAGGGACACCTCCTGATCGAGGACGTGCCGGGGGTCGGCAAGACCAAGCTGGCCAAGGCCCTCGCCCGCTCGATCGACTGCTCGGTCCGGCGCATCCAGTTCACCCCCGACCTGCTGCCCAGCGACGTCACCGGGGTCAGCGTCTACAACCAGGAGACGCACGACTTCGAGTTCCGCCCGGGCGCCGTCTTCGCCAACCTGGTGGTCGGCGACGAGATCAACCGGGCCTCGCCGAAGACCCAGTCGGCGCTGCTGGAGTGCATGGAGGAGCGGCAGGTCACCGTCGACGGGGTCACCTACCAGCTCCAGACGCCGTTCATGGTGATCGCCACCCAGAACCCGATCGAGATGGAGGGGACGTACCCCCTGCCGGAGGCGCAGCGCGACCGGTTCACCGCCCGGATCGCCATGGGCTACCCGGACCCCGGCGCCGAGCTGGCCATGCTGGACGGCCACGGCGCCACTGACCCGCTGCAGGAGCTGCGCCCGGTCTCCGACGCCGCGACCGTGCGCCAGCTGATCGCCACGGTCCGGCAGGTGCACGTCGCGGACGCGGTCAAGCAGTACGCGGTGGACCTGGTCACCGCCACCCGCGAGGCCCCCGACCTGCGCCTCGGCGCCTCCCCCCGGGCCACGCTCCAGCTGCTGCGCACCGCCCGCGCGGTCGCCGCGCTGGAGGGTCGCGACTACGTGCTCCCCGACGACCTGCAGGCCCTCGCCGTGCCCGTGCTGGCGCACCGGATCATCCCGACCGCCGACGCCCAGCTGGCCCGGCGCACCACCGACGCGATCGTCTCGGAGCTGGTGCACCGGCTGGCCCTGCCGCAGGAGCGCAAGCGCACCCAGTACGACACGCCGCGGCCCGCCGCGGGCAACAGCCGCGGGCCGTACGAGCCGCGGAGGCCGTGAGGTGCGCGACGGGCTGCGCGGCCTGACCACCCGCGGCCGCTCGTTCCTGGCGGCCGCGGTCGCGGCGGCGGTCTCCGCCGGCATCCTCGGCGAGAAGGACCTGCTGCGGGTGGCCGTGCTGCTCGCCGTCCTGCCGCTGCTCGCCGCGCTCTACGTCGGGCGCAGCCGCTACAAGCTGGCCTGCAACCGGTCGCTGGAGCCGCACCGGGTGCCGGTCGGGGCCAGCTCCCGGGTGGTGCTGCGCCTGCAGAACCTGTCCCGCCTGCCCACCGGCACCCTGCTGCTGGAGGACCGGCTGCCGTACGCGCTGGGCAGCCGGCCCCGGGTGGTGCTGGAGCGGCTCGGCGCGCTCCAGGCCAGCTCGGTGGCGTACACGGTCCGCGCCGACGTGCGCGGCCGGTACGAGGTGGGCCCGCTGGTGGTCCGGCTGACCGACCCGTTCGGGCTCTGCGAGCTGACCCGGGCCTTCCCCAGCACCGACCACCTGACCGTGATCCCCCAGGTCACCCCGCTGCCGACGGTCCGCCTCCCCGGCGAGTACGCCGGCAGCGGCGACAGCCGGGCCCGGTCGGTGGCAGTGCACGGCGAGGACGACGCCGCCACCCGGGAGTACCGGGTCGGCGACGACCTGCGCCGGGTGCACTGGAAGTCGACCGCCCGCACCGGTGAGCTGATGGTCCGCCGCGAGGAGCAGCCCTGGGAGAGCCGGGCCACCGTCGTGCTGGACACCCGGGCGTTCGGCCACCGCGGCGACGGCCCGACCGCCAGCTTCGAGTGGGCGGTCTCCGCCGCCGCGAGCATCGCGATGCACCTGCGCCAGTCCGGCTACAAGCTGCGGCTGGTCACCGGCTCCGGTGCGGACGTGGACGCCACCGAGGGCGCCGGGGACGGCCTGCTCCTGGACCACCTGGCGGACGTCCGCCTCGACCAGCGCGGCGACGTCGCCACCCTGGTGCAGCGGGTCCGGCAGCGCTCCGACGGTGGCCTGATCATCGCCCTGCTCGGTGCGGTGAGCACCGCCGAGGCCGAGCTGCTGGCCGGGCTGCGCGTCAACGGGGCGACCTGCGTCGCCTTCCTGCTGGAGAGTTCCACCTGGCTCAACCTGCCGGAGAAGGCCCGCGCCGAGTCGGAACGGGCGCACGGCGCGGCCGCGCTCGCCCTGCTCCAGGGCGGCTGGCGGGTGATCGGGGTGGACCACGGCGGCCGACTGCCGGCGCTCTGGCCGCAGGCCGCCCGGGGCTCGCAGGGCTTCGCGTTGCGCGCGGCGCTCGCCGAGACGGTCGCCGGCGGCGTCCGATGACGGAAAGGGTGACGTCGTGATCGCGTCCCGGAACCTCGGCTTCGTGGCCGCCGCGGCGACCCTGCTCGCCGCGGCGCCGCTGTCTTCGATCTTCGAGCGCTGGACCTGGCTGATCGAGGCCGCCATCGCGGTGGCCGTGGTCGCCGGGGTGGCCGCGCTGACCCGACTGGTCCGGGCTCCCCTGTGGGGCCAGGTGCTGGGCATGCTGGCCGGCCTGCTGCTCGCCCTGACCTGGCTCTTCCCGGGCGCACCGAGCTGGTCGCGTTCCTGCCCACGCCGGCCACCCTGGCCCATTTCGGCGAGCTGTTGCAGGGCTCGTTGCAGGACATGCGCTCGTACGGCGTCGAGGTGCCGGACACCACCCCGCTGCTGTTCATCACCGTGCTCGGGGTGGGCTCGGTGGCGATCATGGTGGACGTGCTCGCGGTGGGGCTGCGCCGTCCGGCGCTGGCCGGCCTGCCGATGCTGGCGATCTACTCGGTGCCGGTGGCGATCTACGTGGACAGCGTGCCCGCGCTGCCGTTCGTGGTCGGCGCCTCCGGCTACCTGTGGCTGCTGGTCACCGACAACGTCGACCGGGTACGCCGGTTCGGCCGCCGGTTCACCGGCGAAGGACGCGACGTGGACGTCTGGGAGTCCTCCCCGCTGGCCGCGGCCGGCCGCCGGCTGGCGGTGGTGGGCGTGGCGCTGGCCGTGGTGCTCCCGCTGGCCGTGCCCGGGATGACCGGTGGGCTGCTCGACCAGGTCAACTCGACCGGCAACGGCACCGGCAACGGGCGGCCCGGCCAGGGCGGCAGCCCTGGCCGGATCGACCTGTTCGCCGCCCTCAGCGGCCAGCTCAACCAGAGCGAGGTGGCCGAGATGGTCAAGGTGACCACCACCGAGCCGAGCCCGTTCTACCTGCGCTTCGGCGTCGCCGACGAGCTGCGGCCGGACGGCTTCCGGGTGCGCCCGCCCAACGGCCGGCGGGTGGACCGGGACCTGCCCGCCCCACCGGCCCGCCAGGGCGCCGAGCAGCAGCGGTACCGGGCCACGGTGGAGGTCACCCGCAACCTGGAGATGCCGCTCGTGCCGGTGTACGCCGACCCGGTCAACGTCGACGGGCTCAGCGGCAGCTGGCTCTACGACTCCAACCTCGGGGTGGTCTTCTCCAACCGGGACAACTCCCGGGGCAAGCGCTACGCGTTCGAGTACGTCCGCTCGACGTTCACGCCGTCCGCCCTGCGCCGGGCCCGCTCGCTGCCCGCCGAGCACCCGATCGCCGTCCAGCAGACCCGGCGGCCGGCGGTGCAGCAGGTCGACCTGCTGGTGTCCCGGCTGGTCGAGGGCAAGCAGAACGACTACGACAAGGTCCGGGCGATCTACGACTACTTCTCCCGGGACAACGGCTTCAGCTACTCGCTGAGCACCAAGGGTGGCACCAGCGGCGAGGAGATCGTCGACTTCCTCACCAACAAGGTCGGCTACTGCCAGCAGTACGCGGCGGCGATGGCCTGGCTGGTGCGCTCCGCCGGCATCCCGGCCCGGGTGGCGTTCGGCTTCACCAACGGCACCAGCGCCGGCGACGACACGTACGTGCTGACCAACCGCAACCTGCACGCCTGGACGGAGGTCTACTTCGACCAGCTGGGCTGGGTCCCGTTCGACGCGACCCCGGCGTACGCGGTGCAGGGCGCGAACCGCTCGGCCTGGGCCCCGGACAGCGACGCCCCGGACCCGGAGCCGTCGGGGACCAGCGCGCCGGGCGCCTCCCCCGAGGACCCGGCCGCCACGGCCGGGCCGGACCGAGAGGACGCCGCCGACCGGGACACCGACGCC
>NZ_JAEVHN010000514.1:0-4437 GCF_016803375.1 Micromonospora sp. 4G55 | reverse complement strand
TACGGCCTGCCCCACCGCCCGCCGGGCTGCCGTAGCGGGTGGCGGCGCTGTTCGAGGAGACCCCGCCCAGCGGGGCGACCGGCCATTCAGGAGATCGCACGGAGTCCCTCAATCACTCGCAGGATGATGTCGGGGTCGAGGGCGTCGTCGACGTCCCCGACGTGCACGTCGAGGTGGCCGGCGGCTCGCAGGTCGCCGACCAGGACGCAGGCCACGCCGAAGTGCATCCGCATCCGGGCGGAGATCTCGGCGACCGAGATGGGTTCACCGCAGAGCGCGATGATCGCCTGCAACTCGGGGGCGAGCCGGGCTGCCGGGGTGGCCGTCCAGGGCCCGCCGCCCGGTCGCGCGGTCACCTGGGTCTCCAGGCCGATCGCCGGGTCGGTGCCGGTGACCCGCCCGGCGGTGAGCACGAACGGTCGCGGGCCGGCCGGTCGCTCGGCCTGCGGGTCGGGCCCGGGCGCCGGCCTCGTCGCCGGTACGCGCCCGTCGGTCGCCGCCGACGTCCGCAGGTAGGGACGGATCCGGACCGTCGGGTCCGGGTCCGGTTCCTCGCCGGCGGCCTGCCGGGTCATTGCTGAACGGCGTTCTTCAGCTCGGCGATGAGTGTCGGGCTGAGGGCGCCGCCGGCCCGCCCGGCGAAGAGGGTCATCTCGTACGCCACGGTGCCCAGGTTGGCCGACCGGTCGGCGACGACGCCGAGCACCGAGCCGCTGCTGATCGCGCTGATCAGCAGGTAACCGTCGGCCATGTCCACGATCACCCGGTTCAGCCCGCCGAGGGCGTACCAGCTCGCCGCGCCACCGGCCAGGCTCGTCATGCCGGAGACGACGGCGGCGAGCCGCTCGGCGTTGGACCGGTCCTTGATGGCCGACATGGCCATCAGCAGCCCGTCCGAGGACACGGCGATCGCCTCCAGGACCCCGGCTGTGCTCGACGTGAACGAGTCCAGCAGCCAGTTGAAGGTGCGCGCCTCCGGGCTGAGGTCGGGCCCGGCGTGGGTCGGGTGGTCGACGTTGTCGTGCAGGAAGGGGCTGGTCACCGTGATGATTCCTCTTCGTCGTGGCGGTGGTCGGTGTTGACTTCACGCAGAGCCCGGGCGACGCCCGCCTCGAACTCCGCGATCAGCTCCCGGACCTCGGTCGGGTCCTGCGGCGGCTGGCTGATCAGGGCCTGCTGCGGCGGGGTGACCGCCAGGTTTGCCCCGGGCACCCGTCGGCTCAGCCGTGGCCGGCCCTGAGTGGTGCCAAGGTCGGCCCAGTCGGACTGCTCGGCCCGGCGTACCCCGGACTGGAACTGCTCGACCAGCGTCCGGGCGGCGTCCGGGTCCGCGCCGGTGGCGTCCACCGGACCGACCGCCGGCTCGGCCGGTGGCGCAGCGCCTCGGCGATGCCCGCCAACGGCATGCCGACCCGGCGCAGGCCGGCGACCAGCCGGGCCGGGGCCACCTGGTCGTCGGTGTACCACCGGTAGCCGGTCACCGGGTCCACCCGCGCCGGGGCCAGCACCCCGCAGCGGTCGTAGAACCGCAGGGCGCTGACCGTCAGGCCGCTGGCCCGGGCCAGCTCGCCGATGCTGCGCAGCTCGCTCTCCACGACGATGATCCTGTCGCCTCAACCAGGTCGAGGGTCAAGCGGCGGGGCGGCGGGCGCTCACCGCGGCGCGTCCAGCACCCGGAACGTGATGCCGGCCTTGACCAGCCGGTCCAGCAGCGCGTCGCCCATCGCGGTCACCGGGGTGACCTGTCCGGCGGTGGCCGGCAGGTCGTCGCAGGCCAGGCAGAGCGCCGACTCGGCGAGCATCTTCGCCGTCTCGTCGTAGCCGGGGTCGCCGCCGGAGACCTCGGTCAGCACCCGCCGGCCCCCGCCGGAGCCCAGGAAGCGCACCCGGAACCAGGACTTCGCCCGCTGCTCGGCGGTCGGCCCCTGCCCGGAGGCGAGCCGGCCGAGCAGCCAACGCCGGGTCGGCGGCAGCTTCACCAGGCCGACCAGGCCGGCGAACCCGACCCCACTGACCAGGATCGTGGGCAGTCGTTTCACCGCGGCGAAGTGCCGGTACCGGAAGTCCGGGCCGTACTCCGGGCGGGCCGCCGCGGACCGCCGGACCACCTGCGGGTCGATGGTGGGCAGCGGCACCGCCCACATGCCGATCTCCTTCGACCGGCCCACCCGGCCCGGGACCGCGCGGACCCGCCGACCCTCGGGCCGGGGCTCGACGGCCTTGCGCTCCTTCGCCGCCCGGCTCATCTCGCCGGTGCGGGAGAACGCGGTCAGCGCCGAGTGGTACGTGCCGGCGGAGAACCGCCCGCCCGCCCGGACGAAGCCGTCCACCGTGATCGGCGCGTCCGACGGGAGCTGCTTCACCGTGTACCAGGCGCCCAGGTCGTGCGGGATCGAGTCGAAGCCGCAGGCGTGCACCAGCCGCGCCCCGGTGCGCACCGCCTCGGCGTGGTGTCGCACGTACATCAGGTCGACGAACTCCGGCTCGCCGGTGATGTCCAGGTAGTCGGTGCCGGCGGCGGCGCAGGCGGCCACCAGCGGCTCCCCGTGGTGGATGTACGGGCCGACGGTGCTGGCCACCACCCGGGCGCTCTCGGCGACCGCCCGCAGCGAGGCGGCGTCGGTGACGTCGGCGGTGAGCAGCGGCAGCTCCGCCAGCTCCGCGTCGATGTCGGTCAGCCGGTCGCGGACCGCCGCCAGCTTGGCCGGGTTGCGGCCGGCGAGGGCCCAGCGCAGCCCGGCGGGGGCGTGCCGGGCCAGGTACTCGGCGGTCAGGCCACCGGTGAAGCCGGTCGCACCGAACAGGACGAGGTCGTACGGGCGGTCGTCACGCATCCGCCGAGTCTGCCATCCATGAGGGCTTTTTCACCCCTCCGGTGTGAAGACGGTCCGGACGCAGCCGTCGGCCCGGTCCCGGAACAGCGCGTACCCGGTCGGGCCCTGCTCCAGCGGGAACCGGTGGGTGGCCAGGTGTTCCGTGCGCAGCTCGTCGCGGGCCATCCGGTCCAGCAGCATCGGAATCCACCGCTGCCCGTGCTGGCGGGCGCTGCGCAGGGTGAGCCCCTTGTTCATCACCGCGCCGAGCGGGAAGGTGTGGACGAAGCCGGTGAAGGTGCCGGAGACGAAGACGGTGCCGCCCTTGCGGCAGGCGTGCACCGCCTCCCGCACCGCGAGCGGGTCCTCGCCGTCGCCCCGGTGGCCGGTGAGCCGGGCGGCCAGCGACGCCGGCCTCCCGCTGCCGTCGGCCGTGCCGACGCCTCCACGCAGACGTCCGGGCCGCGCCCGCCGCTGCGTTCGCGCAGCTCCGCGGGGACGTCGGTCAGCTCGTAGTTGAGGGTCTCCGCGCCGGTGTGCCGCTCGGCCATCGCCAGCCGCTCCGGATGCCGGTCGATCACGATCACCCGGTCCGCGCCGAGCAGCGTCGCCGCCTGCGCGGTCAACTGGCCCACCGCGCCCGCGCCCCAGACCGCGACGACGTCGCCGGGGCCCACCTCGCCCAGTTCCGCGCCCATCCAGCCGGCCGGGGCCGCGTCCGAGGCGAAGACGGCCCGGTCGTCGCTGACCGGGTCGGGCACGGTGAACGCGCCGACGTCGGCGTACGGCACCCGGACGTACTCGGCGTGGCTGCCGGCGAAGCCGCCCAGCGCCGCGGGCTGGCCGTAGCAGCCGGCGGTGGGCTGACCCCACGCCGACTCGGCGACGGCCGGAGCGGTGCCGGAGTTGTCGCAGCAGGAGTGCAGCCCCTGCCGGCAGTACCAGCAGCTGCCGCAGGCCACCGCCGCGCTGACCACCACCCGGTCGCCGACCCGGTGCCGGCGCACCTCCGCGCCGACCTCGGCCACCTCGCCGACGAACTCGTGCCCCAGCACGTCCCCGGCGGCGACGAAGGGCAGCCGGCCGCCGAGCAGCGGCAGGTCCGTCCCGCAGGTGGCGCTGCGCCGGACCCGGACGATCATGTCGTGCGCGTTGCGCAGCTCCGGGTCGGGCACCTGGCGTACCGCCAGCGAGTCGACGCCCTCCCAGCAGAGCGCCCTCACCCCGGCACCGCCGGCCGGTCCACCGCCGAGCGGTCCGCGCGCAGCACCTCGCCGGTCTCGGTGAGCTGCTTGACCCGGCGCAGCACGTCCCGCAGGAACAGGCCCGGGTCGTCACCGACCAGGTGTGCCGCCATTCCGGGCAGGGTCGCCACCCCGCCGAGCGGCCGGGCGGCCAGCTCACTGCCGCGCCCGCCGGGGGCCGGGCGCAGGCGCAGCTCCACCGCGCCGTCCAGCGGACGCAGCGGCTCCGGCCACCGTCCGCCGCGCAGCACCGCCTCGGGCGGGCGGTCCACCGTCACCACCTGCCGCGCCCGCCGGGGGCCGGGCGCAGGCGCAGCTCCACCGCGCCGTCCAGCGGACGCAGCGGCTCCGGCCACCGTCCGCCGCGCAGCACCGCCTCG
>NZ_JAEVHN010000513.1:0-4441 GCF_016803375.1 Micromonospora sp. 4G55 | reverse complement strand
TTGCGGGCGGGAGCGACCCGGCGTGGCGGGTGGCCTGGCCGGTCCGCTCCTGCACCGGCGTGGGCGAGGATGTCGCGCTGGAAGAGGGCGGCCTGCATCTTGGCGGCGATCTGCCGCTGCTCGGCGAGGATGGCCGCCTCGCGCGCCTTCATCTCCGCGATGGACCGCTCGATCTCGGCCAGGTGTTCCCGCCACTGCGGCTGCTCGGCGCCGCAGTGCGGGCAACGGGCGGCCGGCTGTATCTGCCGCCCGCACGAGGAGCACTGAAAGCTCTCCACGACACCCCTCCACCCGGCCGGCCCGCACTGTGGACCTCCAGTGTCGAGCATGCCCTGACCCGCCGCGGATTTCGACACCTGGCGCTGGCGATTCGGCACAACGACGAGCGCCGGCCGGGAAGCGGTGCTTCCCGGCCGGCGCGTCGGCGCGTACCCGTCAGGGGCGGCCCATGCCGCGGTATTCCCAGCCGGCCTGGGTCCACAGTGTGGAGTCGAGGCAGTTGCGCCCGTCGACCACCTTGCGCCCGGCGGCCAGCTCGCCGAGGACGACCGGGTCGGCGTTGCGGAAGTCGGCCCACTCGGTGAGTACGCAGACCAGGTCGGCGCCGGTCACCGCGTCGTTCATGCTGGCCTCGTAGGTCAGCTCGGGGGCCACCCGGCGGGCGTTCTCGGTGCCCTGCGGGTCGTACACGTGCACGTCCGCGCCGGACTTGGCCAGCAGGGCGGCGACGGCGAGCGCCGGGGCGTCGCGGACGTCGTCGGTGTTGGGCTTGAAGGTGGCGCCCAGCACGGCGATCCGGGTGCCGGAGAAGTCCGGTCCGGCCGGGCCGGAGCGGCGGCCGAGCAGGTCGGCGGCGAGCTGGAGGACCCGGGTACGGCGGCGGAGGTTGATCAGGTCCACCTCGTGCAGGAAGCGCAGCGCCTCGCCGGCGCCCAGCTCCTGCGCCCGGGCCTGGAAGGCGCGGATGTCCTTGGGCAGGCAGGCGCCGCCGAAGCCGAGCCCGGCCTGGAGGAACCGGTTGCCGATGCGCGGGTCGTACCCGATCGCCCGGGCCAGCTGGGTGACGTCGCCGCCGGCGGCCTCGCAGACCTCGGCCATCGCGTTGATGAAGGAGATCTTGGTGGCCAGGAAGGCGTTCGCGGCGACCTTGACCAGCTCGGCGGTGGCGAAGTCGGTGACCACCAGGGGCACCTCGCGGTCCTCGGTGGCGGCCAGGTCGAAGACGCCCTTGTGGGCGGCGTAGAGCATGCCGTTGGCCCACTCGGTCTTGACGCCGACCACGATCCGGTTGGGGCGCAGCACGTCGTCGACGGCGAAGCCCTCCTGGAGGAACTCGGGGCTCCAGGCCACCTCGACGCCCAGGTCGGTCGGGGTGTGCTTGCCGACGAGCTGCTCCACCCAGTCGGCGGTGCCGACCGGGACGGTCGACTTGCCGACGATCAGCGCCTTGCGGGTCAGGTGCTGGGCCAGGCTGGTCACCGACGCCTCGACGTACGACAGGTCGGCGCCCATTCCGTCGGCGCGCTGGGGGGTGCCCACGCAGATGAAGTGCACGTCGCCGAAGTCGGCGACCTCGCCGATGTCGGTGCTGAACCGCAGCCGACCGGCGGACAGGTTGCGCCGGAGCAGCTCGTCCAGGCCCGGCTCGTGGATCGGGACCTCGCCCGCGTTCAGCTTGGCGATCTTGTTCGCGTCGACGTCGAAGCCGAGGACCTCGTAACCCAGCTCGGCGTAGCAGATGGCGTACGTCGCGCCGAGGTAACCGGTCCCGAGGAAGGTCACCCGCGGTCGCGGGGCACCCGAGGGCGGCGTCACCGGGGTGATGGCCGGTACCGGCTGGATGTTCGGGTACGGGATCGTCACGGCCTGTCTTCTCCGCTCGCACTGGCGGCGCGTCGCTGCGTCGCGTTCGGCTGGGGCGCCGTTGGCCGGCGCCGAGGGAACTTTGTCGTCTTGTGTGAGGGTAGTTGTGCCGTGTCGACGCCTGTCGTGCGCGAGCCTACCCGCCGGTAAGGTCCGGTCGGACCTGGTAGCTATCCTTCAGTCTGCGGCAGTCGGCGGACTCAAAACGCCACAGACTGCGCATGATAGCGGTGAAAGGGGAGGGCCGACATGGCCGCAGAGCAGTCGTTCGACGTCTACCGGTTGCCGGAGGAGCACGAGGCGATCCGGGAGGCGGTCCGTGAGGTCTGTGCCGCGAAGGTGGCCCCCAACGCCGCCGAGGCGGACGAGACCGGCGAGTTCCCCAAGGCGTCCTACGACGCGCTGCGGGCCGCGGACTTCCACGCCCCGCACATCCCCGTCGAGTACGGCGGCGCCGGCGCGGACGCGCTGGCCACGGCCATCGTGATCGAGGAGGTGGCCCGGGCCTGCGCCTCGTCCTCGCTGATCCCGGCGGTGAACAAGCTCGGCACCATGCCGCTGATCCTGGCCGGCTCCGAGGAGCTCAAGCAGAAGTACCTGACCCGGGTCGCCTCGGGCGACGCGATGTTCTCGTACTGCCTCTCCGAGCCGGAGGCGGGCAGCGACGCCGCGTCGATGACCACCCGGGCGGTGCGCGACGGCGACCACTGGGTGCTCAACGGCGTGAAGCGGTGGATCACCAACGCGGGCGTGTCGGAGTACTACACCGTCTTCGCTGTGACCGACCCCACAGCCCGATCCCGGGGCATCTCCGCCTTCGTGGTGGAGAAGGCCGACGCCGGCGTCAGCTTCGGCGCGCCGGAGAAGAAGCTCGGCATCAAGGGCTCGCCGACCCGCGAGGTCTACCTCGACAACGTCCGGATCCCGGCCGACCGCATGATCGGCGCCGAGGGCACCGGCTTCGCCACCGCGATGAAGACCCTGGACCACACCCGGGTCACCATCGCCGCGCAGGCCGTCGGCATCGCCCAGGGCGCGCTCGACTACGCCAAGGGGTACGCGGCCGAGCGCAAGCAGTTCGGCAAGGCGATCGCGGAGTTCCAGGGCATCCAGTTCATGCTCGCCGACATGGGCATGAAGCTGGAGGCGGCCCGGCAGCTCACGTACGCCGCCGCCGGCAAGTCCGAGCGCGGCGACGCCGACCTGACCTACTTCGGCGCGGCGGCCAAGTGCTTCGCCTCCGACGCCGCCATGGAGATCACCACCGACGCGGTGCAGCTGCTCGGCGGCTACGGCTACACCCGTGACTACCCGGTCGAGCGGATGATGCGGGACGCCAAGATCACCCAGATCTACGAGGGCACCAACCAGGTGCAGCGCATCGTGATGGCCCGTCAGCTCCTCAAGGGCTGACGACGACGAGTCGGGCGGGCGGGCCGGTTCTCGCCGGCGCCCGCGGCCGTCAACGGTTGTCGGTGCTGTCGCTCCCGGCCCCGTAGCGGGGCGGCGCGGTCCACGGTGACTCCGTGCCGCTGCGCCGGGGCAGCGGCTCGGTGGGGGTGCCCACGTCCGGGTAGCCGAGGGTGAGCGGGGCGGTTTCCTGCTCGCTCCGCGCCCCGGACGGCGGCCAGTCGCCGAGCGTGAAGGTGTTCTCCGGCGGTGTGTCGTCGGCCGGGGTCAGCTCCGCCCCGGTCGACGGCGCCGCCGGCCACGGTCGCCACCGCTGCACGCTGAAGGTCGCCATCAGCAGCAGCAGGCCGATCAGGAACAGCGTGCCGTTCCGCACCGGCTGGTCCAGCGGCAGCGGGTCCCCGAGGACCTTCCAGCCGTCCGGAATCTTGTCGAGCACGGTGAACGGGGCGATGAACATCCCCACGTACGGGATGACCAGCAGCAGCCCGGCGACGAGGGGGCCGAGCGGCGAGATGCGCAGGGTGCCGAGCAGACCGAGCAGGATGCCGGCGACGCCGAGGTAGACGGCCGGCTCGATCAGGTTCGGCGTGCTGTACGTACCGATCTCCACCCAGCGGTTCACGGTCCGACCCGACCCGTCCTGCCCGAGAGTGATCAGCACCCAGGTGATGGGCGCCACCACCAACCCGGCGAGGAAGCTCCAGAGATGTCGCATCCGCGCACCGTACCGTTTCCTCCATGACCGAGCACCCCTCCGCCGCCCCGCCGGGCAAGCCCACCTCGTACTCCCGGGTCACGTTGAGCCGCATCATGACCGCCGTCGACGTCAACCTCTACGGGACGGTGCACGGCGGGGTGCTGATGAAGTTCGTCGACGACGTGGCCGGGGCGGCCGCGGCGCGGCACAGCGGAGGCACCGCCGTCACCGCGGCCATCGACGAGATCGTCTTCTCCGAGGCGGTCCGGGTCGGCGATCTGGTGCACGCGCACGCCCAGGTGAACTGGACCGGGCAGACCTCGATGGAGGTGGGCGTCCGGGTGGTCGCCGAGCGCTGGGACTCGGCCGAGGACGAGCCGGTCCGGGTGGCCACCGCGTACCTGGTCTTCGTCGGCGTCGACGTGGGCGGCGCGCCCCGGGCGGTCCGGCCGGTGCTGCCGGAGACCC
>NZ_JAEVHN010000512.1:0-4443 GCF_016803375.1 Micromonospora sp. 4G55 | reverse complement strand
GTCGTCGAATTGGTCGTTGCGGTTCGTCAGCTTGTGCGACTGAAACGTTGAAGGGGTGGCGAAGTCGTCGACGTCGAGCCGTTCGAACAGGGCGCGGCGTGCAGCACCACCAGCTGCTCGGACTCCGACAACCCGAAGGTGTCGTACGACCGGAAGCCGTACCACTCGCCGGTGAGGTGGCCGGCGGTGAGCACCATCGCCCGCCGTCCAGCGGGGCGGCCGCCCCGGGGCGGGGCGACGAGCCGGCCGGCGTGGGCGGCCAGCAGCGCGTCCCGCATCGCCGCGACGGTCGCCGCAGCGTCCAGGGCGGCGGCGACCTCCCGGTCGGTGAAGATCAGCGTCATGCTTGCCATCCTGCAACCTGAAGTCAGGTTCAGCTCAACCGGTGGTGCGCGAGATCACCGCCCGCCCGGACCGGGCGATGTTAGCGTCGGCGGTGGCGGCCCCGGCCGTCCCGGACGAGTGGTGGGCGTACCCGGTCAGGCCAAGACGCCCCGCGACAGGCAGACCGACTCGTCCCGGCCCCGAGGGTCCGGGCCCGCTTCCGCGAGGTGATGACCCGTGGCCTGGATCGTGCTGGTGCTCTCCGGCCTGCTGGAGACCGCGTGGGCGGTGTCGCTCGACCGCAGCGCCGGCTTCAGCCGCCCCCTCCCCTCCGTCGTCTTCGTGGTCACCCTGGTGCTCAGCATGCTCGGGCTGGCGTACGCGCTGCGCGACATCCCGATCGGCACCGGCTACGCGGTCTGGGTCGGCATCGGCGCGGTCGGCACCACGCTGGTCGGGATGGTGGCGCTCGGCGAGTCGGCCAGCCTCGCCCGGATCGTCTGCCTGCTGCTGGTGGTCGCCGGCGTGGTCGGGCTCAAGCTCTTCCACTGAACCCCGGCGGGGCGCGGCGGGACGAGCGGTATCGGCCCTGATGAGTAGTCCGAGGCCGGAGTGGGTAGACAGCCGCCGAACACCCAAAGCGGCTCTCACCACGGAGGACGTCATGGCCGACATGCACGCGACCGCTCGCCCGCGCAGCAACGCCGCCCGGATCTGCACGATCCTGGCCTTCGTCTTCGCCGTCGTCGCCATCTTCGTGGCGCCGGTGATCTTCGGTATCGCCGGCCTGGTGCTCGGCATCGTCGGCGCGGTGCTCGGCGACAAGCCGCTCGGCTGGTACGCCGCCGCCGCCAGCGTCGTGGGCGCCATCATCGGTGTCGTCCTCGTCGCCGCGATCATCAACAACTGACCACCACAACTCCACGCGAGGCCCGCCGGCGTTCCGGCGGGCCTCGTCATGTCCCGACCGCGGTTGCGCGGTGCTGCCCGGCCGCGGGGCCCCGTCGCGTCGGCACCCGGTGCGGCCGGCCACCGGGCGGGACCGTCAGTCCTCGGCGCCGCGCAGGCCGACCAGGACCTCTTCCAGCTCGTCCGGCTTGACCAGCACGTCGCGGGCCTTGGACCCCTCGGACGGGCCGACCACGCCCCGGGTCTCCATCAGGTCCATCAGCCGGCCCGCCTTGGCGAAGCCGACCCGCAGCTTGCGCTGGAGCATCGAGGTCGAGCCGAACTGCGAGGTGACCACCAGCTCGACCGCCTGCACCAGCAGGTCCAGGTCGTCGCCGATGTCCTCGTCGATCTTCTTCTTGCTGTCCTGCGCGGGGGCCAGCACGTCCGGGCGGAACTCCGGCTCGCGCTGGTCCTTGCAGAACTTCACCACGTCGGCGATCTCGCGCTCGGTCACCCAGGCGCCCTGGATCCGCACCGGCTTGGAGGCGCCCATCGGCAGGAAGAGCCCGTCGCCGCGGCCGAGCAGCTTCTCCGCGCCCGGCTGGTCGAGGATGACCCGCGAGTCGGCCAGCGAGGAGGTGGCGAACGCCAGCCGGGACGGCACGTTCGCCTTGATCAGACCGGTGACCACGTCGACAGAGGGGCGCTGGGTGGCCAGCACCAGGTGGATGCCGGCCGCGCGGGCCAGCTGGGTGATCCGGACGACCGAGTCCTCCACGTCGCGCGGGGCGACCATCATCAGGTCGGCCAGTTCGTCGACGATCACCAGCAGGTACGGGTACGGGCGCATCTCCCGCTCGCTGCCCGGCGGGGCCTTGATCTCGCCGTTGCGCACCTTGCGGTTGAAGTCGTCGATGTGCCGGACCCCGTTGGCGGCGAGGTCGTCGTAGCGCATGTCCATCTCGCGGACGACCCACTCCAGCGAGTCGGCCGCCTTCTTCGCGTTGGTCACGATCGGCGTGACCAGGTGCGGGATGCCCTCGTACCCGGTCATCTCGACCCGCTTCGGGTCGATCAGCAGCAGCCGCACCTCGTCCGGGGTGGCCCGGGTGAGGATCGACACCAGCAGCGAGTTCAGGCAGGACGACTTGCCCGCGCCGGTCGCGCCGGCGATCAGGATGTGCGGCATCTTGGCCAGGTTGGCCACCACGTAGCCGCCCTCGATGTCCTTGCCGAGCGCCACCACCATCGGGTGGTGGTCGCTGGTGGCGGCCCGCGAGCGCAGCACGTCGCCGAGGGCGACGTTCTCCGGGTCGGTGTTCGGGATCTCCACGCCGACCGCGCTCTTGCCCGGGATCGGGCTGAGGATCCGCACGTCCGGCGACTTCACCGCGTACGCGATGTTGCGGGAGAGCTGGGTGATCCGCTCCACCTTGACCCCGTGCCCGAGCTCCACCTCGTAGCGGGTGACCGTCGGGCCCCGCGTGAAGCCGGTGACCGCGGCGTCCACGTCGAACTGCTCGAAGACGCCGGTCAGCGCCGCGATCACCTCGTCGTTGGCCTTGCTGCGGGTCTTCGGCGCGGCGCCGCCGCTGAGCATGTTCGCCGGCGGCAGCGTGTAGTCGCCGGCCAGCCCGGTGAGCGCGAGCTGCTCGGCGCGGGTGGGTGCGGGCGAGTGCTCCGGCGGCTCGACCGGCTTGCGGCTGGCGGGCACCTTCCCCGGCGGCTTGCGCGGCAGCACCAGGGTGTCCTGGAGGTTGACCGCGTCGGAGTCGTCGAGGTCGTCCGGGTCCAGCGGCGCGGCGCGGTCCGCTTCGTCGGCCGGCGGCGGGCCGGCTTCGCGGCCGGGTCCTCCTCCGCCTCCGGGTCGGCCGGCGGCGCGACCAGGGTGCCGGCGAGCAGGCCGAGCCGCTCGGGGATCTTGTTGATCGGGGTCGCGGTGACCACCAGCAGACCGAAGACGAGCAGCAGGATGAGCAGCGGCACCGCCACCCAGGCGGTGACCCCCGCCTCCAGCAGGTCGCCGACCCCGGCGCCGATCAGCCCGCCGGCGTAGTCGCGCTGCACCGGGTCGACCGGGTTCTGTCCGATGTGCAGCATCGCCGCGGTGGCGATCAGCATCGAACCCCAGCCGACCAGGCCGCGGCCCCGGTGTTCCGGTCGGCGGGCGTGCGCATCAGCCGCCAGGCGCCGATCATCAGCAGCACCGGCACCACGATCGCGATCGCGCCGAGGAAGAGCCGGACGGTGTCGGCCAGCCGGGCGCCGAGCGGGCCCGCGCCGGAGAACCAGATCCCCACCCCGCTCAGGATGGCCAGGCCGAACAGCAGCAGCCCGGCGCCGTCGCGGCGGTGCTCCGGGTCGAGGTCCCGGGCGGAGGCGGCCTGCCGGCCGGCGGCGCGGACCGCCCAGCCGACGCCGTGCGCCAGGCCCATCCACAGTGCACCGACCGCGCGTCCGAGGTAGACCGCCGGGCCGGGCCGGGCCGCCGTTCGCCGCCGGGCGGTCGCCCGGGTGGCCTTCTTCGCCGGCTGGCGGGCACGGCTGTTCGTGGTACCGCGCGGCGACGCGCCGCGTCGCCGGCTCGCCTGAGAGGTACGGCCCGCCATACAGTCACCGTAACGGCGTGACCCGGGAGATCGCCGCTTTTCCGGGTCGTGTCCGCGCGTCGCAGCACGGACCACGCCTCCAGACGTGTTATTTGCCTCAGGAAGGGATGCCCGATGGCGTCGCCTGCTTTCGAGGACGGTCCGGACGACCCCCTGGCCGGGCACCCGCAGGCCCTGCGGCCGCTGACCGGCGAACTGATCGCCGCGGTGCTCGGCAACCGCGGGTACGCGTTCTCCGCCGACGCCGACGGCGACCTGGTCGGCCGCTGGGACGACAACCTGATCTGGTTCCTGCGCCCCGGCGAGGCCGGCGAGCTGCTCCAGGTCCGCACCATGGCCGCCCCGGCCTTCGGCATCGAGTACGTCCCGACGCTCTACGCCTTCTGCAACTCCTGGAACCACGACCGGCTGTGGCCCAAGGCCTTCGTGCACGTCGACGACGACGGGGTGGCCCGGGTCTGCGGCGAGGTGATCACCGACCTGGAACGGGGGGTGACGCCGCACCAGCTCGACCAGCTCCTCGACTGCGGCATCTCCACCGGCTGCCAGCTGGCCGCCGCCGTCGCCCAGCTTCCCGGCGGGACGACCCGGTGACCGGCCGGGGCGAGCCCGTCGGGCG
>NZ_JAEVHN010000511.1:0-4478 GCF_016803375.1 Micromonospora sp. 4G55 | reverse complement strand
CCCCTGGCGGTCAACCACCTCGCACGGCGTCCAGATCGCTGTGATGCGATCGGCGCCTTGACCCACCGCGTGGTCTGAGAATCGCTCCGGAGTCCCGGGGCGGAGCCTGGCCCGAGGGCGCGACACGCCCGACCGCGGGGGTCGGCGAAGTGGGCCTGTACCAGCCGGTACAGCGCCCGCAACACAGCGGCATCGAGAGAAGGAACAGAAGCCACCATGGCGGGACAGAAGATCCGCATCCGGCTCAAGGCCTATGACCACGAGGTCGTCGACTCCTCGGCGCGGAAGATCGTCGAGACGGTGACGCGTACCGGGGCGCAGGTCGCAGGCCCGGTGCCGCTGCCCACGGAGATCAACCGTTTCTGCGTTATCCGCTCGCCGCACAAGTACAAGGACTCGCGCGAGCACTTCGAGATGCGCACGCACAAGCGGCTGATCGACATCATCGACCCGACCCCGAAGACGGTCGACTCGCTCATGCGCCTCGACCTGCCGGCTGGCGTCGACATCGAGATCAAGCTGTAGGGACCGGACAAATGGACAGGCAAGTCAAGGGGATCCTGGGCGCAAAGCTCGGCATGACCCAGGTCTGGGACAACAACCGCGTTGTCCCGGTGACCGTGGTTCAGGCCGGCCCGTGCGTCGTCAGCCAGGTTCGTAGCGCCGAGAAGGACGGTTACTCCGCGGTCCAGCTCGCCTACGGCACGATCGACCCGCGCAAGGTCAAGAAGCCGCTGGGCGGGCACTACGCGAAGGCGGACGTGGCGCCGCGCCGGCACATCGTCGAGCTGCGCACCTCGGACGCCGAGGACTACTCGCTGGGCCAGGAGGTCACGGTCGAGCAGTTCCCGGCCGGCGTCACCATCGACGTCACCGGCAAGACCAAGGGCAAGGGCTACGCCGGCCCGATGAAGCGGCACGGCTTCCACGGTCTGCGCGCCAGCCACGGTGTGGAGCGCAAGCACCGCTCGCCGGGCTCCATCGGCGCCTGCGCCACCCCGGGTCGCGTCTTCAAGGGCACCCGGATGGCGGGCCGGATGGGTGGCGTGCGCTACACCGTCCAGAACCTGACCGTCCAGGCGGTCGACACCGAGAACAACCTCCTGCTCGTCCGTGGTGCCATCCCCGGCCCCAAGGGCGCGCTGGTCCTGGTCCGTACCGCGGCCAAGACCAAGGTGAAGAAGGGCGGTGCGGCCAAGTGACCACCGTTGACGTCCGCAACGTCGAGGGCGCCAAGAGCGGCTCCGTGGAGCTGCCGGCCGACATCTTCGACGTCCAGGCCAACCTCGCGCTGATGCACCAGGTCGTGGTGGCCCAGCTCGCGGCGGCCCGGCAGGGCACGCACAAGGTCAAGACCCGCGGCGAGGTCGCCGGTGGCGGCAAGAAGCCGTACAAGCAGAAGGGCACCGGTCGTGCCCGGCAGGGCTCGATCCGCGCGCCGCAGTTCGCCGGCGGTGGCGTGGTGCACGGCCCGGTCCCGCGCGACTACAGCCAGCGCACCCCCAAGAAGATGAAGGCCGCCGCCCTGCGTGGCGCCCTCTCCGACCGGGCGCGCGCCGGCCAGGTGCACGTCGTCGAGGCCTTCGTCTCGGGCGAGAAGCCGTCGACCAAGGCCGCTCTGGCCACGCTGGCGAAGCTGACCGAGGCCCGTCGGGTCCTGGTCGTGCTGAGCAGCGCCGACGAGCTGAACTGGGTGTCGCTGCGCAACGAGCCGCGGGTGCACCTGATCGAGGCCGGCCAGCTCAACACGTACGACGTGCTGGTGGCCGACGACGTGGTCTTCACCAAGGAGGCCCTGGACGAGTTCCTGGGCGTTCCCGCCGAGACCACCGAGGAGGGTGGCAAGTGAGCACGATCGCCGATCCGCGCGACATCATCGTCGCGCCGGTCGTCTCGGAGAAGAGCTACAGCGAGCTGAACCGGAACTGGTACACCTTCCTGGTGCACCCGGACGCCAACAAGACCGAGATCAAGATCGCTATCCAGCAGATCTTCAACGTCCGCGTCCTGACGGTCAACACGCTCAACCGCGAGGGCAAGCGCAAGCGCACCAAGACCGGTTTCGGTCAGCGCAAGGCGACCAAGCGGGCGATCGTGAAGCTGGCTGACGGTGACCGTATCGAGGCCTTCGGCGGCCCGGTCAGCTGAGGGGTGTAGACAATGGCTATCCGTAAGTACAAGCCGACGACGCCGGGCCGGCGTGGCTCCAGCGTCGCCGACTTCGCCGAGATCACCCGGTCGACGCCCGAGAAGTCGCTGCTGGCTCCGCTGCCGAAGAAGGGCGGACGCAACGCCCACGGCCGGATCACCACCCGGCACCACGGTGGCGGCCACAAGCGGCAGTACCGCCTGATCGACTTCAAGCGGGTCGACAAGGACGGCGTGCCGGCGAAGGTCGCGCACATCGAGTACGACCCGAACCGCACCGCGCGCATCGCGCTGCTGCACTACGCCGACGGCGAGAAGCGGTACATCATCGCGCCGAAGGACCTGAAGCAGGGCGACCGCGTCGAGTCCGGTCCGGGTGCCGACATCAAGCCGGGCAACAACCTGCCGCTGCGCAACATCCCGGTCGGTACGACGATCCACAACGTGGAGCTTCGTCCCGGCGGCGGCGCCAAGCTGGCCCGTTCGGCCGGCGTCGGCATCCAGCTGCTCGGCCGTGAGGGTGTGTACGCGACCCTCCGCATGCCGTCCGGTGAGATCCGGCGGGTGGACGTGCGCTGCCGCGCCAGCATCGGCGAGATCGGCAACGCCGACCAGTCGAACATCAACTGGGGCAAGGCCGGCCGCATGCGGTGGAAGGGCAAGCGCCCGACCGTCCGTGGTGTGGCGATGAACCCGGTCGACCACCCGCACGGTGGTGGTGAGGGTAAGACCTCCGGCGGTCGCCACCCGGTCAACCCGCAGGGTAAGCCCGAGGGCCGCACCCGTCGTAAGGGCCAGCCGAGTGACCGGCTGATCGTCCGCCGTCGCTACGCCACGCGTAAGCGCGGCTGAGGGAGATAAGACATGCCTCGCAGCCTGAAGAAGGGCCCGTTCGTCGACGACCACCTGCTCAAGAAGGTGGAGACGCAGAACGACAAGGGCTCGAAGAACGTCATCAAGACCTGGTCGCGGCGCTCGACGATCATCCCGGAGATGCTGGGTCACACGATCGCCGTGCACGACGGACGCAAGCACGTCCCGGTGTTCGTGACCGAGGCGATGGTCGGGCACAAGCTCGGCGAGTTCGCGCTGACCCGCACGTTCAAGGGTCACGAGAAGGACGACCGGAAGAGCCGTCGGCGCTGACGCCGCGGGCATACGGATAGAGGAACAAGGGGTTACAGCGATGCCAGGAAAGGGCGACGCTCCGGTGCTTCCGGGCGCGCGGGCGGTTGCGCGGCACGTGCGCATCTCGCCGATGAAGGCGCGCCGGGTGGTCAACCTCGTCCGCGGCCTGCCCGCGAAGGAGGCGCTCACGGTGCTGCAGTTCGCGCCGCAGGCTGCGAGCGAGCAGGTGTACAAGGTGCTCGCGAGCGCGATCGCCAACGCGGAGAACAACGAGCGGCTGGACCCCGACGCGCTGCTCGTCAGCGAGGCGTTCGTCGACGAGGGCCCGACCATGAAGCGGTTCCGGCCGCGGGCGCAGGGCCGGGCGTACCGGATCCGCAAGCGCACCTGCCACATCACCGTGGCGGTCGAGGCGGTCGCGCCGGCTGCGCCGAAGAAGGCCGCCGCGAAGAAGGCCGCCCCGGCGAAGCAGGCCGAGGCCGCTGAGACGGAGAGCAAGACGGAGGGCGCCGAGTAATGGGTCAGAAGGTTCACCCCACTGGGTTCCGGCTCGGCATCTCGACCGACTGGAAGTCCCGCTGGTTCGCGGACAAGCTCTACAAGGACTACATCGGCGAGGATGTCAAGATCCGCCGGATGATGTCCAAGGGCCTCGAGCGTGCCGGCATTTCGAAGGTCGACATCGAGCGCACCCGTGACCGGGTCCGCGTGGACATCCACACCGCCCGGCCGGGCATCGTCATCGGCCGGAAGGGTGCGGAGGCCGACCGGATCCGCGGCGAGCTGGAGAAGCTCACCGGCAAGCAGGTGCAGCTGAACATCATCGAGGTGAAGAACCCCGAGTCGGACGCGCAGCTGGTCGCCCAGGGCGTCGCCGAGCAGCTCTCCAGCCGGGTCAGCTTCCGTCGGGCGATGCGCAAGGCGATGCAGTCGGCGATGAAGAACCCGGTCTGCAAGGGCATCCGGGTCCAGGTGTCGGGTCGTCTCGGCGGTGCCGAGATGAGCCGGACCGAGTTCTACCGCGAGGGTCGCGTCCCGCTGCACACGCTGCGGGCCAACATCGAGTACGGCTTCTTCGAGGCCCGTACCACCTTCGGCCGGATCGGCGTGAAGGTCTGGATCTACAAGGGCGACGCCGTCCCGGGCCGGGAGGCTCCGGCCGAGGCCGGTCCGTCCCGCCCGCGCCGTGACCGCGGCGACCG
>NZ_JAEVHN010000510.1:0-4501 GCF_016803375.1 Micromonospora sp. 4G55 | reverse complement strand
ATGCTTTCTCTTCTCCTGATTTTGGGGATTTGGGTTATATTAGTAGATGGTAAAGTCTTTTTCTATAATAAATGTTATTTAAAGCTCATACAAAAAACGCTCCTTTTGATGTAAGCAAACTCACAAGTTTACCAAAAGTAGATATTCTTTATAGCTATTCAAATGATGGTAGTGGTGTCGCTGCAAAAGCTTTATTTGAACATGGAACTAAGGGCATAGTTGTTGCAGGAAGTGGTGCAGGAAGTATACATGAAGATCAAAAAAATGTTTTAAAAGAGCTTATGAAAAAAGGACTTAATGTTGTTGTAAGTTCAAGGGTTGTAGCAGGTCGTGTTGCTGTGAGTGATTCAGATGAAAAATTAGGTTTTATTAGTGCTGAAGATTTGAATCCTCAAAAAGCAAGAGTTTTACTTATGTTAGCGCTTACAAAAACAAGTGATCCTAAAAAAATTCAAGAGTATTTTTTAAAATATTAAATTTTTTAAATATTTCTAAACTTAGGGAAATTATCTTCCCTAAGTCAAGCCTTTTAATCCTAATAATAGTATATTATATCTTGTCATTTTTTATTATCATTAAAATATAGCCCCCATTTTTCAACCCACCAAATACTTATATAAATACTTACACAAATATTTATACTATTTAATCCTTTATTTAATCCCTTTTAAGTTTAATTGGTTATACTTTCATTTCCTTTTTGAAAAAAGGACTTAAAATCTTTTAAATTATAAAGTTTCACTAGCTTAGTAGATTTTATTAAATTAACTCTTTTGGTTTTTATTTTATAAACTAAAAGCTTTTTTATAAATCTTGTTTTTTAATTTAAAAACTTTTCTTTTAAAAATGATTTTTTGTTTTGTTCTTTTAAATTAGTATTGTTATTCAAATCTTATTAGTCAATCTTTGAAATCTAAATAAGTGATCGATTGAGCCAGATAAAGATTTAGGCATAAGCAATTATGTAAAATCTATTCAATCTAATAATTAAAAAGATTAAAARCTTTTCTTTTAATCTTTCATAACTTTTTCTTTGAAGAAAAAGATTAAACTATCTATAATTTTTTATGGAGAGTTTGATCCTGGCTCAGAGTGAACGCTGGCGGCGTGCCTAATACATGCAAGTCGAACGATGAAGCTTTTAGCTTGCTAGAAGTGGATTAGTGGCGCACGGGTGAGTAAGGTATAGTTAATCTGCCCTACACAAGAGGACAACAGTTGGAAACGACTGCTAATACTCTATACTCCTGCTTAACACAAGTTGAGTAGGGAAAGTTTTTCGGTGTAGGATGAGACTATATAGTATCAGCTAGTTGGTAAGGTAATGGCTTACCAAGGCTATGACGCTTAACTGGTCTGAGAGGATGATCAGTCACACTGGAACTGAGACACGGTCCAGACTCCTACGGGAGGCAGCAGTAGGGAATATTGCGCAATGGGGGAAACCCTGACGCAGCAACGCCGCGTGGAGGATGACACTTTTCGGAGCGTAAACTCCTTTTCTTAGGGAAGAATTCTGACGGTACCTAAGGAATAAGCACCGGCTAACTCCGTGCCAGCAGCCGCGGTAATACGGAGGGTGCAAGCGTTACTCGGAATCACTGGGCGTAAAGGGCGCGTAGGCGGATTATCAAGTCTCTTGTGAAATCTAATGGCTTAACCATTAAACTGCTTGGGAAACTGATAGTCTAGAGTGAGGGAGAGGTAGATGGAATTGGTGGTGTAGGGGTAAAATCCGTAGATATCACCAAGAATACCCATTGCGAAGGCGATCTGCTGGAACTCAACTGACGCTAAGGCGCGAAAGCGTGGGGAGCAAACAGGATTAGATACCCTGGTAGTCCACGCCCTAAACGATGTACACTAGTTGTTGGGATGCTAGTCATCTCAGTAATGCAGCTAACGCATTAAGTGTACCGCCTGGGGAGTACGGTCGCAAGATTAAAACTCAAAGGAATAGACGGGGACCCGCACAAGCGGTGGAGCATGTGGTTTAATTCGAAGATACGCGAAGAACCTTACCTGGGCTTGATATCCTAAGAACCTTATAGAGATATGAGGGTGCTAGCTTGCTAGAACTTAGAGACAGGTGCTGCACGGCTGTCGTCAGCTCGTGTCGTGAGATGTTGGGTTAAGTCCCGCAACGAGCGCAACCCACGTATTTAGTTGCTAACGGTTCGGCCGAGCACTCTAAATAGACTGCCTTCGTAAGGAGGAGGAAGGTGTGGACGACGTCAAGTCATCATGGCCCTTATGCCCAGGGCGACACACGTGCTACAATGGCATATACAATGAGACGCAATACCGCGAGGTGGAGCAAATCTATAAAATATGTCCCAGTTCGGATTGTTCTCTGCAACTCGAGAGCATGAAGCCGGAATCGCTAGTAATCGTAGATCAGCCATGCTACGGTGAATACGTTCCCGGGTCTTGTACTCACCGCCCGTCACACCATGGGAGTTGATTTCACTCGAAGCCGGAATACTAAACTAGTTACCGTCCACAGTGGAATCAGCGACTGGGGTGAAGTCGTAACAAGGTAACCGTAGGAGAACCTGCGGTTGGATCACCTCCTTTCTAGAGTACAAAGTAATAAGTCTCACAACTATTACTTCAATATATAAACTCAATTGATTCTTGTTTAGATTTCAAAGATTGATGATAAAGCTAATTGTTTATGGGGAATTAGCTCAGCTGGGAGAGCGCCTGCTTTGCACGCAGGAGGTCAGCGGTTCGATCCCGCTATTCTCCACCATTTATTAAGGGCCTATAGCTCAGCTGGTTAGAGTGCACCCCTGATAAGGGTGAGGTCACAAGTTCAAGTCTTGTTAGGCCCACCATAAAAAAGATTTGAATAAAGAAGCTTTAAAATCTAAAGCAAGTATATAAAGTAGATTAAATATATAAACTCTAAATACTTAGATTTATTTTATCTTTAGCTATAAAAGAATATACTTTAGATAGATATAAATAACATATACATTATGTATTTATATTTATAATGATTATATTAATATATATACTTCCTTTAGGTTTTAAACCTAATGTTCTTTTTAATTATCATTGTTAAGAAGTCACAAGCAAGTTTTAATAAAAACAATTTTACAGGACTTGTTAAAGGATAAAACCTATTTATCTTTTCTTTAGTTATTACTACTAAAGACAAGTTTCAAACTCACAGCTTAGTTGAGACTAAATCATTTAGTTTTATATTAAGTGTTTGAATGCTTTCCGTCTTAAGATAAAGAAGTCTTATCATAAAAACTTTAACAAGGAAGTGATGCGTTTTAGAATCAATAATAAAAGGTAAAAAAGGTAAGCTACTAAGAGCGAATGGTGGATGCCTTGACTGGTAAAGGCGATGAAGGACGTACTAGACTGCGATAAGCTACGGGGAGCTGTCAAGAAGCTTTGATCCGTAGATTTCCGAATGGGGCAACCCAATGTATAGAGATATACATTACCTATATAGGAGCGAACGAGGGGAATTGAAACATCTTAGTACCCTCAGGAAAAGAAATCAATAGAGATTGCGTCAGTAGCGGCGAGCGAAAGCGCAAGAGGGCAAACCCAGTGCTTGCACTGGGGGTTGTAGGACTGCAATGTGCAAGAGCTGAGTTTAGCAGAACATTCTGGAAAGTATAGCCATAGAGGGTGATAGTCCCGTATGCGAAAAACAAAGCTTAGCTAGCAGTATCCTGAGTAGGGCGGGACACGAGGAATCCTGTCTGAATCCGGGTCGACCACGATCCAACCCTAAATACTAATACCAGATCGATAGTGCACAAGTACCGTGAGGGAAAGGTGAAAAGAACTGAGGTGATCAGAGTGAAATAGAACCTGAAACCATTTGCTTACAATCATTCAGAGCACTATGTAGCAATACAGTGTGATGGACTGCCTTTTGCATAATGAGCCTGCGAGTTGTGGTGTCTGGCAAGGTTAAGCAAACGCGAAGCCGTAGCGAAAGCGAGTCTGAATAGGGCGCTTAGTCAGATGCTGCAGACCCGAAACGAAGTGATCTATCCATGAGCAAGTTGAAGCTAGTGTAAGAACTAGTGGAGGACTGAACCCATAGGCGTTGAAAAGCCCCGGGATGACTTGTGGATAGGGGTGAAAGGCCAATCAAACTTCGTGATAGCTGGTTCTCTCCGAAATATATTTAGGTATAGCGTTGTGTCGTAATATAAGGGGGTAGAGCACTGAATGGGCTAGGGCATACACCAATGTACCAAACCCTATCAAACTCCGAATACCTTATATGTAATCACAGCAGTCAGGCGGCGAGTGATAAAATCCGTCGTCAAGAGGGAAACAACCCAGACTACCAGCTAAGGTCCCTAAATCTTACTTAAGTGGAAAACGATGTGAAGTTACTTAAACAACCAGGAGGTTGGCTTAGAAGCAGCCATCCTTTAAAGAAAGCGTAATAGCTCACTGGTCTAGTGATTTTGCGCGGAAAATATAACGGGGCTAAAGTAAGTACCGAAGCTGTAGACTT
>NZ_JAEVHN010000509.1:0-4526 GCF_016803375.1 Micromonospora sp. 4G55 | reverse complement strand
TTGCTCCGGGTCTCCGGCTCCTCGGCGTCCCGTCCCGACCGGCCGCTCCGGCCGGGACGGACGGCCCAGCATCGGGTACTCGGCCGGTCTCCCCGCCACCGGCGGCGGCCGCCATCACCGCGGCGGCCGCCAGGTCCGCCACCCGCTTGGCCTCCCGCTGTACCCGGGCCCGGACGTCCTTGGCGTGCCGCTCGACCGACTCGGCCGCCTGCCGCGCCTCTTCCAGCCGCCGGGTCTCGACGACCAGGCTCCGGCGGGTCTCCTCCAGCCGGCGCTGCGTCTGCACGAGGTCCCGCTCGGTGGTGTCGCCCTCCTGCTGGATCTCGGCGAGCTGCTGCCGGGCGGTCTCCAACTCCTCGCTCACCTGCGCCAGCGCCTGCTGCCGCTCCGCGATCTCCTCCTGCACCGCCGTGAGCTGCTCCTGCTGCGCCGCCATCTGCTCGTCGGCACGCTGGCGCACCTCGGTGGCGTACTGCTGCGCCTCGGCGATCAGCGCCTGCATCTGCTGCTCCGCGGCGCTGTGCTGGTTGGTGAGCTCCTGCTCGGCCGCCGCCCGGTGCTCGGCCAGCTCCTGCTCGGCGGCGGCCCGCCGCTCGGCGATCTCCTTCTCGGCGGTGGCCTGCCACTGGGCCAGCTCCTGCTGGCTCTGCGCCCGCGCCGCCTGGATCTCCTGCTGGATCTGGGTACGGGCCGCCTTGGTCAGCGCCTCCGCCGCCGTCCGGGTCTGGGTGATCTGCTTGGCGGTCTGCTCGCTGATCCGCTTCGCCTCCTGCTGGGCGCGCTCGTGCGCGGCCTCACCCTCCGCCCGCAGCTTCTCGGCCCGCTCGTGGATCTCGGCCAGCTCCCGCTCGGCCGCCGACCGGCGCTCCTCGTACACCTTGTCCTGCTCGGCCCGGCGCGCGGACAGTTCCTCGTCGAGGTCCCGCAGCGACTGGACGGTGCGCTCCCGCGCCTCGGTCAGCACCTTCTCGGCCTCGCTCTGCAGGTTGGTCGCCCGCTGCGTCGCCGTCTCGGTGATGACCCCGGCCTGCTTCTCGGCCAGCGCCAGGATCTGGTCCACCATCGGGCCCAGGTCGCGGAAGGACGCGCGGTCCACCTGGCTGGGGCGCTGCCGCAGCTCCGTCAGCTCCGCCTGGAGGCGCTGGATGTGCGTGGTGAGGCCGTGCACCTGGCTCGCCGCCTGGTCCCGCTCGGTCGACAGCGTCGCGAGCTGACCGTCGGTCTGCTCGATGTACCGGTCCACCTGCCGCTTGTCGTACCCGCGCAGGGCGGTCTCGAAATGCGGCCGTCCGGCCGCGTCGTCACGCAGCGCGAACGGCTCCTCGCCGTTGGACATGCCGCACCCTCCGTACTGTGTGAACGCCACGCGGATGGACGCCCACGGGCCATGATGTGGCGCAACGCTACCGTCGTCCGGCCCCGCACAATAGGCCCGCCCCGGTGATCGGGACGCGGTGAGGGGCCCCGGTTGCGTCGGTGGCCTCCGCGGGGTCACGGCCTGTCGATGCGGTGGCTCCCGCGTCGACAGCCCGGTGCCCCGGTCGGAGCGTCGACCGGTCGGCGGCGGTGCTCGTCCCTCGGGTGGGTCGGGGCGCGGGTTCGGCGGCGGGTCAGGCGGGTGGTCGCCGAGGGGCCGCGACGATGGCCGAGCGGAGGCGGGTGAGGGCGTCGTTGCGCGCACCGGTCAGGGACGGTTCCCGGGTCAGTCGGGCCGCGCGGAGGTCGACGTGGCGCGGCAGGCGGCCGAAGGCGGCGGTGACGGCGTCGAGGACCGTCGGGCCCCACGGCCCGCCGAGGACGACCAGCTGCGGGTCGGTGAGCGCGACGACGGCGGCGAGGACGCCGCTCACCGCCGCTCCGATCGCCTCGCGGGCGGCCGCCGACGCGCCAACCTGCTGGCGGAGCCGGTCGACGTCGATCGCCGTGCTGCCGGGCCGGCGCAGCCCCAGGTCGCCGAACACCTCGATGAACCGGGTCGCCCGACCGTCCGGGCCGATGGTGATCAGGTGCGCGATCTCGCCGGCGAGGCCGCCGTGCCCCCGGCGTACCTGGCCGTCGCTGACCACCGCGCAGCCCAGTCCCTCGCCGAGGAAGAGGTACGCGAAGTCGGTGAGGCTGGTCGGATCGGTGTCGCGCTCGGCCTGGGCCGCCCAGTTGACGTCGTTGTCGACGACGACCGGCCCCTGGACCTGCGGCGCGAGCACGTCGACCGGGTCCAGCTCGCCGAGCAGGAACGGCGCGTCGGGGAGCCGGATCAGCCGGCCGGTGGTGCGCTGCACCGGGTCGGCGGCGCTGACGACCGCCAGTCGGGTGGCCCGTCCCGCGCTGCGCTGGGCCTGCGTGGCGGCGGTGCGCAGGGCGGCCGCGACCTGCTCGGGTCGGGCCGGGCGGCTGATCTCGTGGTGGGTCCGGGCCAGGGTGTCTCCGTAGGCGTCGACGCACTCGGCCACCACCCCGTCGGGCGCGATCCCGATCACCAGGGCGGTGCCGACCGTGTCGGCGAGCGCGTAGTACGAGCCGACGCGCCCCCGGCCGCGTCCGCCGGGGGTCCGTTCTCCCGTGTCCACGACCAGTCCCGCCTCGGTCAGCCGGCGCACGCTCTCGCCCACCGTCGGCTTGGACAGGCCGCTGCGGGTCGCCAGGTCGGCCCGGGTCAGGCGCCTGGCCTGCATCAACTCGCGGAGCACGTGCTCGTCGGTCAGCGAGCGGAGCAGCTCCAGCGAGGGCTTGGCGGCGGTCACGCCCTGATTCTAGTCAGGAGTCTTGCCTAGAAGGCGTCCCGCCACCTACAGTCCTTTCAAAGAAGGAGCCTTAACTAGAAGGAGTCCTGCCATGACCGCCCAACCCGCCCTCACCACCGCCTCGCTCCCGCCGCTGCCGCACTGGGAGTCGACCCCGACCGACCTGCCCGGCGCGATCCGGGAGATCAAGGCGGCGCTGCGCGCCCGCATCGAGGCCTCCGGCCGGACGGTCGAGGAGGTGTTCGCCGTCGTCGAGCGGCGGATCCGGGCCGAGGTCGACGAGATCGTCGCGGCGCGCGACCGCGGCGAGCCGGTCTGGCCGGTCATCGAGTACGCCGACCTCGAGGCCGGCACGGTGCCGGCCGAGACCCTGCGGGCGCTGCGCCGGCGCGGCTGCCTCGTCGTGCGCGGACACTTCGACCGGGAGCAGGCCCTCGGCTGGGACCGCGACATCGTCGACTACGTCGAGGGCAACGGCTTCTTCGACGCCTACCGCGGCCCCGGCGACGACTTCTTCGGCAGCGTGGGTTCCAAGCCCGAGATCTACCCGATCTACTGGTCGCCGGCGCAGATGCAGGCCCGCCAGAGCGACCGGATGGCCCGGGTGCAGGCGTTCCTCAACAGCCAGTGGAAGCACGAGTCCGAGGGCGTGCGGTGGTTCGACCCGGAGCGCGACTCGCTCTACCCCGACCGGATCCGCCGCCGGCCGCCGGGCGCCGACTCCCAGGGCCTCGGCACCCACCTCGACCCCGGCACCCTCGACCTGTGGATGACCGAGGCGTACCAGCGGACCTTCCGCCACCTCTTCGACGGCACCGTCGAGCAGTACGACCCCTGGGACGCCGCCTACCGCACCGCCGGACCGCAGTACCCGGGCAGCACCATGTGCTCCGCCTTCCGCACCTTCCAGGGCTGGACCGCGCTGTCCGACATGGACCACGACCAGGGGGTGCTGCACACCGTGCCGATCCCCGGGGCCATGGCGTACCTGATGCTCCGGCCGCTGCTGGCCGACGTGCCCGAGGACGACATGTGCGGGGTGACGGTCAACCAGGTCTTCCCCGCCAACCAGACCTGGCACCCGCTGCTGATGCGGGCCCTCGTCGGCATCCCCGACGTCCGGGCCGGCGACTCCGTCTGGTGGCACTGCGACATGATCCACAGCGTGGCGCCCGTGCAGAACCAGCAGGGCTGGGGCAACGTCATGTACATCCCCGCCGCGCCCTGGTGCCCGCGCAACGAGCGCTACGCGGCCAGCGTCCGGGAGGCCTTCCAGACCGGGTCCAGCCCCGCCGACTTTCCCGAGGAGCACTACGAGCGCAGCTGGCCCGACCGCTTCCCGGCCGAGAGCCTGAGCTCCACCGGCCGACGCGGCCTCGGCCTCGGCTGAGCTGTAGCGGGCTGGTTTCTGGGGTGACTGCGCTGCCGGGACTGGGGGAGCGCGAAACGGCTGACAACCCCGATGTGACGGGGGACGCACGCCGCCAATTTGACGATCAACTCGCGGTCCGCGTAACTTTCTCTCTGCCAGCGCGGAACGGACGAAACAGGCGAAAGACCTGGTAGGCCGGGCGCGGGAATGAGCTTCCGGTTCTGAGGGTTGTACTCCTCGGAACCCGGGACCGGGCGGTGCCCCGAAGACGCTGCGAGGCGGATTTGGTGAGGCGGAGCCGACCGGGTATGGTTCATCGCCGGTAGGGAACCGGGCGAGCGTGCGGGTGACTGCAGCGGCCGGCCTGTCGGAAGCCATGAGGTCAGCGGTGAGAGCCGGTGGTTTTGTGGTGC
>NZ_JAEVHN010000508.1:0-4536 GCF_016803375.1 Micromonospora sp. 4G55 | reverse complement strand
GTGCCGGACGCCGAGCCGCTGCGGGGTGCCGGTCGGCAGCGGGGTGATCGGCCGCGGTCGCCGCCACCGGGGAGCCGCAGCGCGGCCGGTTCGAGCCGGCCGAGGCGCCGGCGGGGGAGCCGCGCTGCGAGACGTACGTGGCGGTGCCCTTCACCGCGCCCGGCGGCGCCGAACCGGCGGGCCGGGAGCCGGCGGTCGGGGTGCTGGCCCTCTACGACCGGCTGGGCGGCGCGGAGTTCGACGACGACGACCTGGCCACCCTGCGCACCTTCGCCGGCCACGCGGCGGTCGCGGTGGAGAACGTCCGGGTGCACGAGGAGGCGCAACGGCTTTCGCTGACCGACCCGCTGACCGGGCTGTGGAACTACCGCTACCTGCGCGCGTCGCTGCGCCGCGAGGTGGAGCGGGCCAGCCGGTTCGGGCGGATGCTGAGCATCCTCGCCCTGGACGTGGACCGGTTCAAGCGGGTCAACGACACGTACGGGCACACCGCCGGGGACGTCGTGCTGGCCGAGTTCGCCCGCCGGGTACGCGGCGAGATCCGTGAGGTCGACCTGGCGTTCCGGCAGGGCGGCGAGGAGTTCGTGGTGCTGCTCCCGGAGACCGACGCCCGGGGCGCGGCGATCGTCGCCGAGCGGTTGGGCGCGGCCGTGCGGGACACCCCGATCGTGGTCGACGAGCACGTGGCGATCACGGTGACCGTCTCCATCGGCATCGCCGTCTACCCCGACCACGCCAGCACCGGCCAGCAGGTGCTCGACGCCGCCGACGAGGCGTTGTACGCGGCCAAGGCCGCCGGGCGGGACGGTTACCGGGTGACCGGGCTGCGCCCCGACGCGGTGACCGAGGAGATCCCGGTGCCGGCCGGCGCGGTCAGCCCGGACGACGAGCTGCCGCGCGCCGGGCCGGCGGCCACCAGGGCGGCGGAGGGTTCGAGCCGGCAGGTCGCCGGAGTCCCGGCACCCGCTCCGGGTGTGACACAGCCGGCTACGGGCGGCGCGTCTTCCGGTCCTCACCCGCCGCGGCAGAGCCGTGGCCGATAGTCTCGCGACATGTCGGAGCACTCAGCGAACCCCTCGACGGCCGCCGCGACCGGCCGTCCCCGTGCGGTCAAGGCCGTCATCCCGGCCGCCGGCCTGGCCACCCGGTTCCTGCCGGCGACGAAGGCGGTGCCCAAGGAACTGCTGCCGGTGGTCGACCGTCCGGTCCTGCAGTACATCGTCGAGGAGGCCGCCCAGGCCGGGCTCACCGACGTACTGCTGATCACCGGGCGCAACAAGACGGCCATGGTGGACCACTTCGACCGCCGGCCGGACCTGGAGGAACGGCTCGCGAAGAAGCCGGAGCTGCTGGCCGCCGTGCAGCGCACCACCGAGCTGGCCGAGATCCACACCCGCCGCCAGCCGGAGCAGCTCGGCCTCGGGCACGCCGTCGGGTACGCCGCGTCGCACGTCGGCGACGAGCCCTTCGCGGTGCTGCTCGGCGACGAGTTCGTCAAGCTCGACCAGCCGCTGCTGCCGGCCATGCTGGAGCTTCAGGCGCGCACCGGCGGTGTGGTGCTGGCCTTCTTCGAGGTGGACCCGGCCGAGACCAGCCGGTACGGCATCGCCTCGGTCGAGCCGGCCGAGTCGGAGCTGACCGACATCGGCGAGGTGGTCAAGGTGACCGGCATGGTGGAGAAGCCGAAGCCGGAGGACGCGCCGAGCAACCTCGCCGTCCTCGGCCGGTACGTGCTGCCGGGCCGGATCTTCGACGCGATCCGGCGCACCGAGCCGGGCAGCGGCGGCGAGATCCAGCTGACCGACGCGATGGAACTGCTGCGCAACGAGGGCGTGCCGGTGCACGCCATCGTCTACCGGGGCACCCGCTACGACACCGGCATGCCGCTGGGCTACCTCCAGACGGTGGTGCAGATCGCCGTCGAGCGCGACGACATCGGCGGTGAGTTCCGCAAGTGGCTGGCCGAGTTCGTCAACTCCGACGCGTCGGGCGGACCTAATACATGACAGCGACGGCCGACGCCGAGGCGGCCGCGAACGAGTTGACGCCGCTCGCCGACTACCTGGGCAGTGTGCTGCGCAGGTTGCGCGCGCTGCCTCCGCTCGACCTCGACCTCACCCAGGCGTACGGCAACGTCCTCGCCGAGGACGTCGTCGCGCCGCACTCGTTTCCCGCCTTCGACCAGGCGGCGGTGGACGGGTACGCGGCCCGCTGGGAGGACCTCGTCGGTTACGGCCCGGCTCCCTCCGGGGGGTCGGGCGGCCGTACCGTGCGGTTGAACGTGGTCGGCGACCTGGGCGCGGCGAGCTGGCGACCGGTCCGGCTCACCCCGGGCTCGTGCTTCTCGGTCGCCGCCGGGGCGCCGCTGCCGGTGGCCGCGGACGTGGTCGTCCCGGTCGAGTGGACCGACCAGGGCATGGCCGCGGTGGAGATCTTCCGGACCCCCCAAGCGCGGGTACGGCGTCCGCCGCGCCGGTGAGGAACTACCCGCCGGCACCCTGCTCGCCCGCGCCGGCACGTACGTCTCGCCGGCGCTGGTCGCCGTTCTCGCCGCCACCGGGATCGGGCACGTGGTGGTCCGGCCCAGCCCCCGGGTGGTCATCGTGGCCACCGGCGACGAACTCGTCGACGTCGGCCGGGGCAGCCAGCCCGGCCAGGTGGTGGACGCCAACTCGCACGCGTTGACCGCCGCCGCCGCCGAGGTGGGGGCGCTGGCGTACCGGGTGGGTATCTGCGACGACGACCCGGAGGGGCTGCGCGGCCTGCTGGAGGACCAGACCCTGCGGGCCGACCTGATCATCACCACCGGCGGCACCGGCACCGGCCCCGGCGACATGGTCCGGCGCATCCTGTCCAGGAGGGAGGGTGGCCGGGCCGGCCCGGTCACCTTCACCGAGGTGGCGCTCTATCCCGGCACCGCGCTCGGATTCGGTACCGTCGGCGCCGAGGAGGTGCCGGTGGTGTGTCTTCCCGGTGAGCCCGGCTCGGCGCTGATCGGCTTCGAGGTGCTGGCCCGCCCGGCCATCAACCTGCTGGCCGGGGCGGAACCGGTGTTCCGGCCGAGCGTCCGCGCGCACCTGCTGGAGACCATCACCTCCCCGGGCGGGCTGCGCGAGTTCCGCCCCGCGCACGTCGCCGAGCGGCGCGGCGGGGGATACACGGTCCAGCCGCTGCCGGGTGGGCCGTTCACCCTGTCCGGGCTGGCCGAGGCGAACGGGCTGATGGTGCTCGGCGAGCGGGTGACCACCGCCGCCGCCGGCTCCACCGTGGACGTGCTGCTGCTGGACCGGCGTCGGTGAGCGCGAGGAGTGAGCTTGCGAGCCCCGCAGTCGCGAGCGGAGGGCCGGCTCGGTGAGTCTGTTCGGCTTCGGGCGGGCGCCGGGTTGGCCGGTGGTGTTGACCGACGGGCCGGTGGTGCTGCGGCCGTACCGGCGCTCGGACGCGGCCGCCTGGTCGCAGGTGCGCCGCGCCAACCAGGCCTGGCTGGCGCCGTGGGAGTCGCACCTGCCGGGCACCTGGGACGAGACCAACTCGCCGGCCGCGTTCCGCTACGTCCACAAGGACCAGCGACGCTCGGCGCGCACCGGCGAGGGGATGCCGTTCGCGGTCTGCCTGCGCCAGGACGGCCGGGACCGGCTGGTCGGGCACCTCAACGTGGGCAGCATCGTCCGGCGGGCGTTCTGCTCCGGGTACGTCGGGTACTGGGTGGATTCGGCGGTGGCGGGTCGCGGGGTGATCCCGACCGCGATGGCGCTCGCCGTGGACCACGCCTTCGGGCCGGGCGGGCTGCACCGGGTCGAGGTGAACATCCGGCCGGAGAACCGGCCGTCCCGCCGGGTGGTGGAGAAGCTGGGCTTCCGCGAAGAGGCGTACCACGTACGCTACATGCACATCGACGGAGCGTGGCGCGACCACATTGGATACGCGATGACCAGCGAGGAGGTGGCCGCCGAAGGCGGTCTGCTGGCCCGCTGGCACCGGATCCGTGCCCGCGAGGGGTGAGCCGTCCCACGGACGGGATCGGCGCGGCGCGCCGGCATCAGGGTCGACGGCCCGTAACCTCAAGTAACTGCAAGCTGTGGCAAGCGCTGCCCGCCCGTACGATCTGCGCCGTGGACGACCATCCGGGGAAGATCCTGCGGTGGCCCGGCGATTGCCCCGAATTCGGTGACGGGAGGGGTGAGGGTGCCGACCTCGGTGCTCCTCGCCGTCCTCGCCGCCGCCGGCCTGCTCGCCCTCGCGCCGGCGCTGGTCCGCCGGTACGACGCCACCGAGCGGCTGGTGGCGGAGCGGGCGCAGTCGACGGCGCGGGTGCTCCAGCGCCGTCGGCGACGCCGTACTGTCCCGGGACGGCGGCCGGTCAATCCGTCCCGCGCCCTCGTTGTCACGCTCAGCGAAGATGCGAACACGGGCGGTCTGAGCGCCCCGGTTTCCGCGCCCCCGGCGGCGGGCCGCCCAGGGCCTCTGCACGCAGATGCTGCCACTCCATGAAGCGCTGCTGCTGGCGCACGTCATCCATCACCTGCTCAAGGACGT
>NZ_JAEVHN010000507.1:0-4554 GCF_016803375.1 Micromonospora sp. 4G55 | reverse complement strand
GGGCCGTGGCCGGCGCGGTCCAGGGCGGCGAGTCCCTCCGTGATGGCGGCGCGGTCCCAGCGGGAGCGGTCCTGCTCGTCGAGGGTGAGCAGGTCACCGGCCGGGTCGCGGCGGGCGGCGCGGCGCGAGTTCTGAAAGAGGAACAGGGCCAGCAGCCCGGGGACCTCCGGCTGGTCGGGCATCAGCCGGTCGAGCAGCCGGGCCAGCCGGATCGCCTCGTCGGCGAAGGCGCGCTCGCCGTCGGCGTCGTACCCCCGGGTGAAGAGCAGGTAGAGCACGGCCAGTACGCCCGGCAGCCGCTCGACCAGCGCGGACCCGGTCGGCACCCGGTAGGGGATGCCGGCCGTGGCGATCCTGGTCTTCGCGCGGGTGATCCGCCGGGTCATGGTGGACTCGCTGACCAGGAAGGCGCGGGCGATGTCGGCGGTGGGCACGCCGGCCACCGTGCGCAGGGTCAGGGCGACCCGCGCCTCCAGGGCCAGCGCCGGGTGGCAGCAGGTGAAGACGAGTCGCAGCCGGTCGTCCACCACGTCCCCCTCCGTCCCGGTCGGCGGTTCGGGATCGGTCAGCAGGGCCAGGTCCCGCAGCCTGCGCCGTTCCACCGCGGCGCGGCGCAGCACGTCCACGGCCCGGTTCCGGGCGCCGTCATCAGCCAGCCGCCCGGATTGCCGGGCACGCCGTCGCGGGGCCAGCGCTCCAGCGCCGAGGCCAGCGCCGTCCTGGGCGCCAGTCCGTCGGCGAGCGTCCAGTCGCCGGTGACCCGGATCAGCGCGGCGACGATCCGCGGGTGCGCCTCGGCACCCGCGTCCGCCACCGCGTCCGCCGCGTCGACCACCGGCGTCAGTCCAGGCCGGCGAAGGGCCGCAGCTCGATCCGGCCGCCGTACGCCATCGGGTGGGCCCGGGCGACCTCGATCGCTCGTCCAGGTCGGCGCACTCCAGGATGTCGAACCCGGCGATGGCCTCCTTGGTCTCGGCGAACGGGCCGTCGCTGAGCAGCAGCTCGCCGCCGCGTACCCGGACCGTGGTGGCCGCCGAGGGCGGCGCCAGCACGTCGCCCGTCAGGCGCTGGCCGCGGGCGTCCCGCTCGGCCACCCACTGGTCGATGTCGGGCGCGGCGCTCGGGTCGGTGTCCGGCTCGGTGTCGGTGCAGACGAACATCATGAACTTCATCGGTCGGGCTCCTCGGTGTCGTGGTCTCTCACCAGGGTGACGAACGCCGGACCCGGATCCGGACACCGACCGGCGGGAAATCTTCGCCGACGCACCGGTACGGCGGGTCCACCGGGTCGGGGCCGGACCCGGGTGGATCATGTCATCGGCACCGCTCACCGGCGACGGAGTTACCGAGGAGGACCGCGATGCCCCGCGACGACTGGAAGGGTGTCGTCAACCAGATCCTCTACGGGTTGATCTTCACTGCGGAGCTGGACGACGTGGCCGCCGCCCGGATGGCCGAGGCGATGGTCGAACGCCGGTCGTTCGGCGCCGGTCCGAGCGCCTACGCCGCGGCCATCGTCCAGGCCCGGCGGCACCGCGGCCCGCTGACCGACGAGCTGCCCACCCCGCACACCGAGGAGCGGTTCCGGGAATTCCTGGAGCTGCTCGCCGGCCAGCTCGACGCCCGTCGGCCGTGGCGACGAACCTCTTCCTGAGAACGGGTGTGTGAGCGCCTTCCGGCGGGTACAGGCCGGCGATGTTCTTCATCTTCGGACTGCGCACGTCCGTCAACCGGTCCGGCGTGGTCACCGCGGTTTGCCGCAACTGCGGCAACCGGGCCGCGCAGGTGATCACCCGCCGGTCGACGAAGTTCACCCTCTTCTTCATCCCGCTGATCCCGGTCCGCACCCGCTACGTGCAGCAGTGCTCGTTCTGCGGGGCCGAGTACGGCATCTCCAAGGACGAGGCCCGCAGCCTCCCGGTCGGCTGACCCGGCGATGGCCCGCTTCCTCTGCTGGCTGATCGGCCGGCAACCGGTCGTGCCGGCCCCCGCGCCGGTGCACACCGTCTCCCGTCCGCCCTGCACCCCGGGCCCTCGCCGGCACCGCCGTCGCAGCCGGCCGCTGGCCGGGGCCCGCTCGCCCCGCTCACCCTGGAACCGGTCCGCCGAGCGCTGACCATGTGATCTTCCGCCCGTACCGGATGCCTGCCCACCTCCGCGTCTTAGGCTGGGGCCGCCGTCCGAACGGGGAGAATCTTTGCGTAACCACCCGGCCGTCGTGCTGGTCGCCGTCCTGCTGTCCACCCTCTCGCTGCCGGTCTCGCTGACCGGCGCGTCGGTCGCGTTGCCGGACATCGGGCGGGACCTCGACGCCGGGCTGGCCGGCGTGCAGTGGGTGGTGAACGGTTACAACGCCACCTTCGCCAGTTTCATGCTGGCCACCGGGGCGCTGGCGGACCTGCTCGGCCGGCGCCGGGTCTTCGCCACCGGCGTCGCGATCTTCGCTGGCTCGGGGTTGCTCGCCTCGGTCGCCGGGAACATCGTGCTGCTCGACCTGCTGCGCGCGCTGGCCGGCGTGGGCGCGGCCGCCGCCGCGACCAGCGCCTCCGCCCTGCTGGCCCACGCCTTCCCGGGCCGGCCCGCGCCCGGGTGTTCAGCATCTTCGGTACGACCATCGGCGTCGGCCTCGCCTTCGGGCCCTCCATCGCCGGCCTGCTGATCTCCGCGTTCGGCTGGCGGGCGGTCTTCGCCGCGCCGGCGCTGGCCGCCGTGGCGGTGCTGGCGCTCACTCCGCTGCTGCCCGAGTCCCGCCAGCCGCACGCCGGGCGGATCGACTGGCCCGGGACGGTCACCTTCACCGCCGCGCTGCTGCTGCTCATCTTCGGTTTCGTGCAGGGCCCCGAGCTGGGCTGGTCCGCCCCGGTGATCGTGGCGGCCTTCGCCGCGGCGGTGGCCCTGCTGGTGGCCTTCGTCCGGGTGGAACGCCGGCGACCCGAGCCGATGTTCGACCTGGCCCTGCTGGCGAGCCCCCGCTTCCTCGGCATCTGCCTGGCGGCGGCCACCATCGTCGCGGTGCTGGTGCCGCTGCTGGTCTACCTGCCGTCGTACCTGACCACGGTGGTCGGGATGAGCCCCGGCGCGGCCGGTGCCACGCTGATCCTGCTGACCGCGCCGACGCTGGTGCTGCCGTTGCTCAGCGGTGCCCTGACCCGGCTGGTGTCGGCCCCGGCGGTGATCGTCACCTCGGTGGCGGTGGTCGCGGTGGGCGCCGCCTGGGCCACCGTGCTCGCCCCGGACAGCGGCACCGCCGCCCTGGCCGGCCCGCTGCTGACCATCGGCGTGGGGGTGGGGTTGTCGATCGGCCTGCTCGACGCCATGGCGATCGGCAGCGTCGCCGCGCACCGGGCGGCCACCGGCGCCGGGATGATCAACACGGCTCGGCTGGCCAGCGAGACCGTCGCCATCGCGGTGGTCGGCGCGGTGCTGGCCAGCACCACCGCCGGCCGGCTCGCCGACCCCGGCTTCACCGGCGGCCTGCGTACCGTGCTCTGGGTGATGGCCGCCGTGGCCCTGCTCGCCGCGGTGGCGACCGCCGTGCTGGTCCGCCGGGCCCGCGTCCCGGCCGAACCGGCGCTGAGCGCCTATCCTGGCGGATCGTGACGAGCACCGCGCAGCGCCTGGCCGCGATCCGCGGCGACCTGCCCCCGAAGCGGCACAACGCCCGGACCATCGCCGCGCTCTCCGGTAACCCGGGCTGCGCCCGCCGGGCGGTGCTGGACGGCGCCGGGGTGGACAAGCCGAGGCTGGCGGAGGTGATCGGCTTCCCGGCCCGCTTCGGGCAGTCGCGGTTCGCCATCACCCGGGGCAACGCCTTCGAGGCGCAGGTGAAGGCCGACGGCGGGGCGGAGCTGCTGCGGCTGGTCGCCGAGCGGCTCGGCGTACCGGTGCCGGAGCGGGCCGGCTGGACGGACCTGGGCGGCGCGGACGACCTGCCGGACCGGCACGAGCGGTCCCGCCGGGCGCTGACCAGCCAGGGGGCCGAGGCGGCGCTCTTCGACCACCCGCTGCTCGGTCTGGACGTCGCCGGCCAGCGGGTGCACCTGGAACCCGACCTGGTCGCCGCCCGACTCGGCGGCCGGTTCCACGTGGTGGAGATCAAGTCGTTCCCGGTGGTCGACGGGCAGGCCGACCCGGCGAAGGTGGCCGCCGCGGCCATCCAGTCCGCCGTCTACGTGCTGGCGCTGCGCGAGCTGCTCGCCGCCGAGGGGCATGACGAGGAGCTGGTCTCGCACGACGTGGTGCTGATCTGCCCGCGTGACTTCGGCAACCGGCCGGTGGCCAGCCTGCTCGACGTCCGCAAGCAGCTGCTGGTGCTGCGCCGGCAGCTCGACCGGATGGCGAAGCTGGACGTGCTGCTCGACACCGTGCCGGCGGACTTCACCGCCGACCCGACCGCCGATCCGGCGACGCTGGCCGCCGGCCTGCGCCGGGTGCGCCGCTACGCGCCGGAGTGCCTGGCCAGTTGCGAGCTGGCGTACTTCTGCCGCACCGAGGCGGGCGGGCACACCGGGGCGCTGGGCCGGCCGGTCCGCGAGGCGCTGGGCGGCGTCGCCA
>NZ_JAEVHN010000506.1:0-4558 GCF_016803375.1 Micromonospora sp. 4G55 | reverse complement strand
TGGAGCGCCTCCAGATGGACCCGGCGTTCGCCCAGCGCAACGTCAACGAGGGCTCCTCCGGCGGTGAGAAGAAGCGGCACGAGATCGTGCAGCTGGAGCTGCTCAAGCCGAAGATCGCCATCCTCGACGAGACCGACTCCGGCCTCGACGTGGACGCGCTGCGCGTGGTCAGCGAGGGCGTGAACCGGGTCCGCGACACCGGCGACACCGGCGTGCTGCTGATCACCCACTACACCCGCATCCTGCGCTACATCAAGCCGGACTTCGTGCACGTCTTCGTCGCCGGCCGGATCGTCGAGCAGGGCGGGCCGGAGCTGGCCGACAAGCTCGAGGCCGACGCCTGGTGGCCGCTGCTGGTCAACGGCCAGTTCAAGGCGCCCCTCGGCGCGGAGCTGTACCAGGCGCTGGTCAACGCCATGCAGATCAACGAGTCGCCGTCCGGACAGCAGCGCGGCGACGAGTCCACCCTGCCCACCTCGGCCAACGAGGCGCAGGGGCACAAGGGCTCGTCGTTCCAGTACGGCTGGTGGGGGTACGTCGACGCCGACCTGCGCGCGGTGCTGGGCGAACCGGCGCCCGGCGGATCGGACCGTCGGTACTGCGGGGGCGGCGACCTCGCCGCCTGCCGGCAGATCCTGCTGGACACGCTGCGCAGCGCCGCCGCCCGACCGGCGACCGAGGTCTATCCCGGCGATGCGACCTGCGCGGTCGGCGACCAGTGGTGCGCCGACGCCATCGTGCAGTCCCCGCTGGGCGGGCTGAAGCAGCCCGTCGTCGCCTGGCAGAACCGGCCGACCTATCAGCAGGTGGTGTCGTTCCCGGCCCGCCGCGGCGACGACCTGACCAACCTCGGCCCGCGCGGTGCTGCGCTGGGAGGCGGCGCACGCCCGGTCGTACCGGATCGACGTCTCCACCGACGGCGCCACCTGGCGGACGGTCTGGTCCACCACCGCCGGGGACGGCGGCACCGACAACGACCGGTTCGCCGCGACCGGCGCCCGCTACGTGCGGATGATCGGGCTGACCCGGGCCACCTCCTACGGCTTCTCGCTCTGGGAACTGGAGGTGTACCCGCACTGAGCCGGCCGGCTCACCAGACCATCCGCAGCGCCAGCAGCACAATCAGAGCGCTGGCCAGCAGCGCGGTGACCAGCCGGCCACGGTCGGAGGTGAGCAGCCGGCCGAGCAGCGAGCCGCCGCCGGCCACCAGCAGCTGCCAGCTCGCCGAGGCGGCGAACGCCGCGGCCACGAAGGCCACCTGGCCGGCGGGCGTCCACCCACCGGACGCCTGCCGGCCGATCACCAGGGCCACGAAGTAGACGATGGTCATCGGGTTGAGCAGGGTGAGCGCCAGCAGCCCGGCGAAGGCCCGGCCCGGCGTGGCCAGACCCCGCTCGGCCCGCGCCGGCCCGGTCGGGGAACGATGCCGGCGCAGCGCGCCCACGGCGAGCTGCCCGGCGAGGAAGAGCAGGATCACGACGGCCGCCCAGCGCAACGGGGTCGCCACCGGGCGGACCAGGCCGGCGAGGGCCGCGCCGCCGAGCACGGCCAGCGCGGCGTAGAGGCCGTCCGCCGCGGCCACCCCCGAGGGCGGCGGCGGCGCCGACCCGCAACGAGGTACGGGCGGTGAGTCCGATGACCACGATGGCGATCGCCCCGACCGGCACCGCCACCCCGTAGCCGGCGAGCAGGCCGGCGAGCAGCGCGTCACCCATGGCGGCGGGTACCGGGTCGCAGCCGCCGCGGCACCGGCCGCTGTCGCCCGGCGGCGATGGCCGCGGCGACAGGGACGGTGCGGGACGACTTCGACTCGATCACGCAGCGATTGTCGCCGGACGCCGTCCGGCCACGCCACCGGTTATCCGTCGGTGCGTGCGGGCCGCACGGACGACAAAGGCCCCGACCTGAGGTCGGGGCCTTTCGTCCGGCCAGCCGGCGCGGTCGGTCAGACGTTGAAGCCGAGCGAGCGGAGCTGGTCGCGCCCCTCGTCGGTGATCTTGTCCGGGCCCCACGGCGGCAACCACACCCAGTTGATCCGGATGTCGTTGACCAGTCCCCCGCCGGGGCCGGTGGTCAGCGCCTGCCGGGCCTGGTCCTCGATCACGTCGGTGAGCGGGCAGGCCGCCGAGGTGAGCGTCATGTCCAGCGTCGCGACGTTCTCGTCGTCGACGTGCACGCCGTACACCAGGCCGAGGTCGACCACGTTGATGCCGAGCTCCGGGTCGACGACGTCCTTCATCGCCTCCTCGATGTCGGCGACGGCGGCCTTGCCGCCCGCCGGCGTCGGGGCGCCGTCGGTCGCCACGGCGCCGGTCGCCGGCGTCGTGGCGGCGTCACCGGCCTCAGGCGTCGCCGCGGTGGCGGTGTCTTCGCTGTTCATGCCTTCACCTCCGTCGGGCTCACGCCCACGCCGGCGCGTGCCGCGGCGTCCTTGAACGCCATCCATGGCAGCAGCGCGCACTTGACCCGGGCGGGGTAGCGGGCGACGCCCGCGAAAGCCACCCCGTCACCGAGTACGTCCTCGTCCGGCGTGACCTGGCCACGCCCGGACATCAACTCGACGAACGCCTCGTGCACGGCGAACGCCTCACCCGCACCCCGACCGCGCAGCAACTCGTGCAGCACGCTCGCCGACGCCTGGCTGATCGAGCACCCCATCCCGTCGTACGAGATGTCGTCGAGGGTGTCGCCGTCGGTGGCCACCCGGACGGTGATCTCGTCACCGCAGGTCGGGTTGACGTGGTGCGCCTCGGCGACCCGGGCGTCCGGGTCGGCGTCGCGCAGGCCACGGCCGTGCGGGTGCTTGTAGTGGTCCAGGATGATCTCCTGGTAGAGCTGGTCGAGCTGCATCAGTCGAACACCTTCCGCGCCTGCTCGAGCCCCGCCACCAGGGCGTCGATCTCCTCCGTGGTGGTGTACAGGTAGAACGACGCCCGCGTCATGGCCGGCACGCCGAACCGGGTGCACACCGGCTTCGCGCAGTGGTGCCCCACCCGCACCTGAACGCCGAGCGAGTCGAGGACCTGCCCCACGTCGTGCGGGTGGATGTCACCGAGCGCGAACGAGATCGTCCCACCCCGGCCGACGGGCACCGTCGGTCCGAAGACGCGCAGCCCCGGCACGGTGGCGAGGGCGTCCAGCGCGTACGCCGTCAGCGCCTTCTCGTGCCACTGGATGGCGCGCATCCCGATGCCGGTGAGGTAGTCCACCGCCGCGCCGAGCGCGACCGCCTCGGCGATCGGCGGGGTGCCGGCCTCGAAGCGGGCCGGTGGCGCGGCGAACGTCGAGCCCGCCATCGACACCGTCTCGATCATCGACCCGCCGCCGAGCACCGGGGGCATCGCGGCGAGCAGCTCGCCGCGGCCCCAGAGCACGCCGACGCCGGTCGGGCCGCACATCTTGTGGCCGGTGAAGACGATGAAGTCGGCGTCGTAGTCGACCACGTCCATCGGCATGTGCGGCACCGACTGCGAGCAGTCGAACAGCAGCAGCGCACCCACCTCACGGACCCGCTGGGTGATCCGGGCGGTGGCGTTGACCGTGCCGAGGATGTTGGACATGTGCACCAGCGAGACGATCTTCGTCCGCTCGGTGACCAGCTCCTCCAGCCCCGACTCGTCCAGCCGCCCGTTGTCGGTGACCGGGAACCAGCGCAGGGTCGCGCCGGTGCGCTCGCAGAGCAGCTGCCACGGGACGATGTTCGAGTGGTGCTCCATCTCGGAGATCACCACCTCGTCGCCGGGGCCGAGCCGGAACCGGGGGTCGGCGTCGGGCCGCAGCGAGGCGTTGGAGAACGCGTACGCCACGATGTTGATCGCCTCGGTGGAGTTCTTGGTGAACACCACCTCGTCCACGCTCGGCGCGTTGATGAACGCGGCGATCTTCGCCCGCGCCCCCTCGTACGCCTCGGTCGCCTCGGTGCCCAGGGTGTGCACCGAGCGCGACACGTTGGCGTTGTGCATCGCGTAGTGCTCGGCGAGTACGTCGAGCACCTGGCGCGGCTTGTGCGAGGTGTTGGCGCTGTCGAGATAGACCAGCCGGTGCCCGTTGATCTCCCGGTCCAGGATCGGGAAGTCGGCGCGCACTGCTGCCACGTCGAAGCGTGGCACGTCGTCGTACTGCGGCATCCCGGACGGGATCGCGATGGTGGTCATCTCAGCCGGCCCCTCGTCTTGTCAGGCCCGCGCCGAACCGGCCCCGGCGGCGTACCGCTCGTAGCCCTCGGCCTCGAGCTTGTCGGCCAGCTCCGGCCCGCCCTGCTCGACGATCCGGCCGGCGACGAAGACGTGCACGAAGTCCGGCTTGATGTAGCGCAGGATGCGGGTGTAGTGGGTGATCAGCAGCACGCCGGTGTCGCCGGTGTCGCGGACCCGGTTCACGCCCTCGCTGACCACGCGCAGCGCGTCCACGTCGAGGCCGGAGTCGGTCTCGTCGAGGATGGCGATCTTCGGCTTGAGCAGCTCCAGCTGCACGATCTCGTGCCGCTTCTTCTCACCGCCGGAGAAGCCCTCGTTGACGTTGCGCTGGGCGAACGCCGGGTCCATCTGGAGGCGCTCCA
>NZ_JAEVHN010000505.1:0-4566 GCF_016803375.1 Micromonospora sp. 4G55 | reverse complement strand
CGTCCAGCCCGCCGATGCATGAGATCCGGACCGCGACGTTCGACATGCAGATCTGGTTGGTCGACAGGTGGACCGGAACACCCGTCAACGCCGCGCCGGACGAGCACGACGCTGTGGCGTGGTTCGAGACGTCCGACCTTGACAGCCTGCGTCTCGCCCATGAGTCGTATCTCTCGATGCTCACCGCCGTGCTCGTCACATGACGTCGCTCCGGAAGCCAGGGGTGCGCGCTCATCGGCAGAGCGCAACATGACCGCCGCGCTGCTCAGTTGACGGCAGCGCCGAACCACCTTGGCAGCTGGCTGAGGAGATCCGCCTGGTCTTCGCCGGCCCAGGCCACGTGACCGTCCGGCCGCAGCAGCACGGCGGGCACATCCAGTTCCTCGCTGCCGTCGACGACGTGGTCGATCCGGTCGGCCCACCCGGTGACCGAGAGTCGGCCGGTGCGGTCGAGGAGCAGCCCGCGACCACTGTGCAGCAGCTCGTAGAGGCGACCCCGCTGCAAGCCGATGTCGCGCAGCCGCCTGCCGAGCAGCTCATGCCCGGCGCCGAAGTCGTAGCGGACTCCGATCGCAGTGATCTTCTCGGTCAGGTACCGGCTCACGTTCTCGAAGGCCATCAGTTCCGACAGCAGCCGGCGCAATGCCTGGGGGCCCGGCTCGGGAGACAGCAGCTGCATCTGCGCGCGGGTGTTGTCCAGCACGTCGGCGGCCACCGGGTGCCGCTCGGTGTGGTAGCTGTCCAGCAGCCCTTCCGGCGCCCAGCCGTTGATTTCGGCGGCCAGCTTCCAGCCGAGGTTGAACGCGTCCTGGATGCCGAGGTTGAGCCCCTGCCCGCCGACCGGCGGGTGGATGTGCGCCGCGTCGCCGGCCAGCAGCACCCGGTCGACCCGGTAGCGCTCGGCCTGCCGGGTCGCGTCGCCGAAGCGGGACAGCCAGCGCGGTGAGTGCACGCCGAAGTCGGTGCCGGCGTACACCCGCAGCTGTTGCCGGAACTCCTCGATGGTCGGCGGGACCGTGCGGTCCTCGGCCACCCCCTCGGCGGGCACGACGACGCGATGCACCCCTTCCCCGAAGGGCGCGAGGCCGAACCGCTTGTGGGTCTTGCGGACCTCGGCCACGACGGCGGCCACCGTCTCCGGTGGCGCGGCCACCGCCATCTCGCCCAGCAGCGTCTCGACCCTGGTGGGCTCGCCGGGGAAGCCGACGCCGAGCAGCTTGCGTACCGTGCTGCGGCCGCCGTCGCAGCCGACGAGGTAGCGCGCGCACAGCTGCGTGCCGTCGGCCAGCTCGGCGGTCACCCCGTGGTCGTCCTGGCTCAGCCCGACCAGCTCGCAGCCGCGCCGGATCTCGGCGCCGAGCTCGGTGGCGCGCTCGGCCAGCAGGCGATCGGTGATGGTCTGTGGGATGCCCAGGACGTAGGGATGCGCGGTGTCCAGCCCCTCGGGCGAGGGCTTGTCGATGCCGGCGAAGAAGCCGCCGACCGGGTACTGCCGCCCGTGCGCGAGGAACCGCTCCAGCAGACCGCGCTGGTCCATCACCTCGATGCTGCGCACGTGCAGGCCGAGCGCGCGGACGAACGCGGTCGGCTCCGCCTCCTTCTCCAGCACGAGCACGTGCACGCCGTGCAGCCGCAATTCACTGGCCAGCATCAAGCCGGTCGGTCCGCCGCCGGCAACGATCACGTCAATCATGAAACCCCCCATTGCATTTAGGCCAGCTGCTCCGCACGTACTTTCAGGAATCATTGATTTCCGCAGGCCCTGGCCTCGGCCGGCAATTCTGTGGCACGACCCGGGTCTTGCCGCAAGGCCCCCCGTGCGCTATATATTGAGAGTGGCAGGGGATGAGCCGCTGATCCCGTCCCTGGCCACACAGCCCTTCGCCAGACAACAGAGATCCCCGCCAGCGGAAACGCCGGTGGGGATTTTGCTGTTGGTGCCCCCTGCCGGAAGTTGGCGGCGCACGGAGCTGTCGCACCACCGCCCCGGAGCGGGCGGTTGGTGGCTAGTCCCGCCGCAGGATGAACCATCCCGCCGCGGTGGCGGCAAGGAGCATCGCCACCGCGAACAGAGCGGCGCCGAGCACAAAAGGCGTAGGGATCAGGAACGGAGCTGGCTGGATCAGCAGACTCGCCCCCACCAGCGCCGCGCCGCCGCCGATGCGGACTGGCTGGGGTCGCTGGCTCGTCGTCGGACGCCCGAAGCGCAGCCAGGCCCGGGGGAACCGTCGTGACAGGGCGACGTGCACACCGAGTACGAGCGCGAAGAGGCTGACCACCACGATCACCAGGCGGCCGGCGACCAACGGCGGGCCCGTGTCACTCGGGCTCATGCGGCCATCATTGACGCGGTGTCAAGGTCGCCCGTGAGAGCCGGCCGTCCCGGCTTCCCGCCCCTGTTGGCGTGGGTTGCAGATCGATCGCTGGAGTTGACTATCATCACGTTGTGGCGATTGATTGTGGTCCCGGGCTGGCTCCGGCGGTGGCGTTGTTCCGGTCTCTCGGCGACCCGACCCGGCTGGCCATCCTGCGCCGGATCGCGACCGGGGAGGCTCGGGTGGTGGACCTGACCGGCGAGTTGAGGTTGGCGCAGTCCACGGTGTCGAAGCACCTGGCGTGTCTTCGTGACTGCGGGCTGATCGACTATCGGGCCGAGGGCCGCCAGTCGTTCTACGCCCTGACGCGGCCGGAGCTTCTGGACCTGCTGCGTTCGGCCGAACAGGTCCTCGCCGCGACCGGCGAGGCGGTCGCCCTGTGCCCCACGTACGGGAGGTCGGCCGGGTCGCCGTCGGAGGTGAGCGCGTGAGCGCCTCGCTGCTGACCCCCGAGCGTCGGGCGGTGCTGTCCCGGCGCAGCCTCTGGCTGGCCTACGCCACCGCCGGCTACAACCTGCTGGAGGGCCTGGTCGCCATCGCCGCCGGCGCGGCGGCCTCGTCGACGGCGCTGATCGGCTTCGGCCTGGACTCGTTCGTCGAGGTGTCCAGCGCGGCCGTGCTGATCTGGCAGTTCCGCTCTCGGGTGCCCGAGGATCGGGAACGCCTGGCGTTGCGGCTCATCGGCGCGTCGTTCTTCGCCCTCGCGGCCTGGGTGACCTTCGACGCCGTCCGCTCGCTGCTTGCCGGCGGCGACGCCGACGCCAGCCCGGTGGGGATCGGCCTCGCCGTGGCGTCGCTGCTCGTGATGCCGCTCCTCGTGGCGGCCAAGCGGCGTACCGGACGGGAACTCGGCTCGGCAACGGTCATGGCCGACTCGACACAGACCATGCTCTGCACCTACCTCTCCGCGGTGCTGCTCGTCGGCCTGATCCTCAACGCCGCCTGGGGCTGGTCGTGGGCCGATCCGATCGCCGCGCTCGTGATCGCCGCAGTCGCGGTCAAGGAAGGCGTCGAAGCCTGGCGGGGTGAACACTGCGACGACTGCGCGCCCCTGCCCGCCGTCGACGCCACCGGCCAAGCCTCGGGCTGCGCTGATGACTGCTGCACCGACCGGAAGACGTGACCGGTGACCTGACGCGCGTTGCTGTTCCTTCGTAATGCCCTTGAACAGCCGCAGCGACAATTGACAAAGCGTCACGATCTTGACGAAGAAATCGCCGCCAATAAGGCTCACCCTGCTGCTGGTGGCCGCCGATGACGATTGTCGGCGGGTCGCGTAATCGCCATCGGGGGAAGGTGACGATCGATCAGACGATTCGTCGGTCTAGCCTGTGCCGCATGGACGGCGGGCTGACCTACGAACGACTGGCGTCCGCTGCAGGCGGCCGGTGAGGAATACGCGACCAGAGGGTTCCTCCTGCAGACCTTCGGGGCGTATCACCGCTGGGTCGGCATCCTCGGCTCGGCTCTGGTCTTCACCCTGATGCACGGCATCGGCACCTGGTCCGGCTTCCTCGCTCTGCTGGTCGGAGCCACGATCTGGGCGCTCCTGGTCATCCGGACCGGCGGCCTCGAGGTGTCCATCGCCGCGCACGCCGCGATGAACCTGCTGGCCTTCATCGCCACCGCCGCCTCCGGCGGCCTGGACGTCGTCGACGACACCACCGCCGCCGACGCCCCGATCGGCGCGACGCTCGTCATGCTGGGCGGCGACATCACCTACGCGGCCGGCGTCCTCCTCGTACTCCGCCTCGTCACCCGACATCGCCCGCGATGGGCCCCGGTGAGCCGCACCGTCGGCCAGCGGTCCGATGCCGGTCGCCCCGTCGTCCGAGACGCCGCCGGCGTCACCTAGGACCCGCGACGGTTCCCGTCGACCCGGACGGGCTGGAGCGGCCGGCTCGCCGCCGGCCGAGTGGAGCGGAGCCGGATCAGCGGAAGCCGCGGCCGGTGCTGAGGCGCGGTCTCGCGTCAGCGGTCCCGGCGTTGCTGCCCCTGGCGTCGCTGCGCCATGCCGCCCTGGATCGCCTCCCAGACGCTCCTACCGGCCTGCCGTAGCGTCTCGCCCGCCTGCCCGGCGAGCTGGGACGCCTGCGCGGTTCCGCCCTGCTGCCGCCCGCCCTGGACGCCTTCAGCCCCGCCCTGACCGTGCGCGCCCGGCTGCTCCTCGCCTCGCCCGCCGCCCTCGGCC
>NZ_JAEVHN010000504.1:0-4568 GCF_016803375.1 Micromonospora sp. 4G55 | reverse complement strand
CCGCGCTCCGCACCACGGTCCGCGCCGCCGTCGGCGCCGCCGTCCTGGTGACCGGGAGTCGCGCCACCGTCGGCCGGGCCCTCGAGGCCGCCGCCGCTGGTGGTCTGCATGTCGTCGTCGTTGAGTGCCATGGGTGCTCCCTCGGGTGTGCCGCCCCGCCACAGGCGGGGTCCGTCGTGCAGCGGGTGGTACCCCACGCGCGATCTTCTCTAACCACACCGTAGACGGCGGGACCCGGCGAGCGGGACAGTTCCCCCGGCCCCGCCGGGGCTCACCGGCGCGCCACGAACCGGGCACGGCGGCGACGGCGGTGCCAGGATGGGGGGCACGGTCCGTCCGGCAGGGAGGTCACCATGGGGCAACCGCAGCCCGCACCGCTGGCGCCGCTGGCCGAGGACTGGCAGCGCGCCCTGGCCGTGGTGGCCCACCCCGACGACCTGGAGTTCGGCGCGGCCGCCGCCGTCGCCCGATGGACCGGGCAGGGCAAGGAGGTCGCCTACTGCCTGGTCACCAGCGGCGAGGCCGGCATCGACGGGACCACCCCGGAGCGGGCCCGGGTGGTGCGCGAGGAGGAACAGCGCGCCTCGGCCTCCGTGGTCGGGGTGACCACGGTGGAGTTCCTCGGCCGGCCCGACGGGCTGCTGGAGTACGGCGTGCCGCTGCGCCGGGCGATCGCCGAGGTGATCCGGCGGCACCGCCCCGACGTGGTGATCACCAACAACTTCCGCGACACCTGGGACGGGGCGTACGCGCTCAACCAGGCCGACCACATCGCGACCGGACGGGCCGTGCTCGACGCGGCCCGCGACGCCGGCAACCGGTGGATCTTCCCGGAGCAGCTGACCGGCGGCGTGGGGCCGTGGAACCGGGTCCGGGAGGTGTGGGCCGCCGCCTCGCCGCTGTCCCGGCACGGGGTGGACGTCACCGCCACCTTCGACGCCGGGCTGGCCTCGCTGCGCGCGCACGACGCCTACCTGCGGGGCCTCGGCGACGGCGGGTTCGACCCGGCGGAGTTCCTGGAGAGCATCAGCCGCCCGGTCGGCACCCGGCTCGGGGTCCGCTACGGCGCCGCGTTCGAGGTCTTCCCGCTGGGCCTGCACTAGGCGGCAGCGATGATCCTGGTCGGCACCTCAGGATGGCAGTACCGCGACTGGCGGGAGCGCTTCTACCCGCCGAAGCTGCCCCAGCGGCTCTGGCTGGAGCACTTCACCACCCGGTTCGCCACCGTCGAGGTGAACAACGCCTTCTACCGGCTGCCCGAGCGGGAGACCTTCGCCGCCTGGCGGGCGCGGACCCCGGACGACTTCTGCGTGGCGGTGAAGATGAGCCGTTACCTGACCCACATCAAACGGCTGCGCGACCCGGCCGAGCCGGTCGCCCGGTTCCTGGGCCGGGCCACCGCGCTCGGCGACCGGCTCGGGCCGGTGCTGGTGCAGCTCCCGCCGAACCTGCCCGCCGATCCGGAGGCGCTGGACGCCACCCTGCGCCTCTTCCCGGCCGAGGTGCGGGTGGCCGTGGAACCCCGGCACCCGTCCTGGTGGACGGCGCCGGTGCGGCAGGTGCTGGAACGCCGGCGGGCCGCGCTGGTCTGGGCGGACCGGCGGGGCCGGCCGGTGACCCCGCTCTGGCGTACCACGGACTTCGGCTACCTGCGGCTGCACGAGGGCCGCGCACAGCCGTGGCCGCGCTATGGCCGGGCCGCGCTCGCCTCCTGGGTACGCCGGCTCGCCGAGGCCTTCGACGACGCCGAGCCGACGTACGTCTACTTCAACAACGACCCGGGCGGGGCGGCCGTGGTCGACGCCGTCGCGTTCGCCGGGCTGGCCCGCCGGGCGGGGCGTTCGGTCAGCCGGACGGCCTGAGAGCACGCGGCGCCCGCCCCGCCGTACCGGCGGGACGGGCCGTCGATCACCCGGTCAGGGGATCATGCGCTGCAGGTCACCCGGCATGTTGGACTTCACGTCCTGCCACTCGCCCTGGGTCACGTGCTTGCGCAGCGTGTCGAGCACCACCTGCACCACCCGCTCCGTGCCGCCCTCCACGTCGTACGGAAAGCCCTGGCGGACCTCGTAGAGGAAGTCGTCGCGGTTCAGCTTGATCGGAACGCTGTCCGGCTGCCACCCGTCGAAGTAGATCCCACGCAGCAGCACCGGCAACTGGGCGGCGAACTCCGCGCTCTCCTGCACCGACATCCGGTCGCGCAGCAGGTGCAGCACGGTCCGCAACGCCGCGTAGGACTGGTTGCGTTGCGCCTTCGGCCACCCGTACGCCTGCTCGATGTCCTTGAGAATCAGGTTCGTCTTGTCCAGCGAGGTCTCGAACGCCGAACTCAACTGCTCAGCCATCTGCCCACCCCCGTGCGTCGTCTTCCCACCGTCGGTCGTCAGCGCGGCGCGGCGGCCCGCTCGGCCCCCGCCACGGCCGGGTCGGCCGGAACCGCCCGGGTCGCGCGCGGGCGTTGCCGTCGGCCGTACCGACCACGTGCAGCACCCCGCCGCGTCGCCTGTCCGTCACGACCCGCACCGCCATCGGACACCTCCGTCGCTGTCGGCCTCACGGTTCCGTCGGTCGACGGACCGCAGACACCGCCCATGCTGCGCGGCCATCGGGTGAGCCGGCGTCACCCCGACCGGGTGAACTCCGGCGACCGGCGTCAGCCGCCGTCGTCGAGCAGGCCGGCCAGGGTGGCGGCGTTGGTCTGGGCAAAATCGCGGTAACAATTGTTCATCAGCACGTGGGTCTGCCCGGCTGAGTCGGCCAGCTCGCGCAGCTTCGGCGCCCAGTCCCGCAACTCCCGGTCGGAGTAGTGGTAGCCGAACTTCTCGTGGATGTCCTTGCTGGTCCACTTGTCGCTGTGCCCGTGGAAGCGCACCACCGCGAGGTCCGCGGTGGCGGCCAGCACCGGGGGTACGGAGGAGCGGTGGCCCTGCGGCATGTCCACGCAGACGTACGGCAGCCGGTGCTTGCGCAGGAAGGCCACGGTCTCGTCGGCGTTGGCGCCGTCGAACCAGGAGGCGTGCCGGAACTCGAAGACCGGCCGCAGTGGGCGGCAGCGCCGCTCCACCTCCAGCAGGTACTCCTTGTTCTCCCGCTTGATGGTGAACCAGGGCGGGAACTGGAACAGCACCGCGCCGAGCTTGCCGGCCGCCACCAGCGGGTCCAGCGCGGACAGGAACCGGGTCCAGACCTCCTCGTACGCCTGCGCGGGCAGGTCGTCCGGGTAGAGGTTCTTCTTCTCCGTCTCCGGGCGCAGGTCCTTGTAGAGCGCGGACACCTTCGTCGGGTGCCCGGTCAGCAGGCTGAACGCCTTGACGTTGAAGGTGAAGCCCGCCGGGGTCCGCTCGGCCCACAGCTGGGCGGTCCGTTCGGCCGGCGGCGAGTAGTAGGTGGCGTCCACCTCGACCAGCGGAAAGCGCCGGGCGTAGTACGCCAGGCGCTTCTCCGGGGTGTCCGCGGTCTGCGGATACCACCCCGACTCCAGCAGGGTCCGGTCGGTCCAGGACGCGGTGCCCACCTTGATGTCACCCATGGAGAGAGTCCACCGCGCCCGGACCTGACCGGCAACCGCGACGCCCGCCGCTCAGGCGGCCCGCCGCTCCCGCGTCTGCTTGCAGGCCACACAGGAGGTGGCCGACGGGAAGATCTCCAGGCGCTCGACCGGGATCGGCGCCGAGCAGCCCTCGCAGAAGCCGTAGGTGCCCTCTTCCAGGCGGGTCAGCGCGTGCTCGAACTGGGCGCGACGATCGAGGATCGTGCGCAGCAACGACTGCGCGGTGTCCCGTTCGGCGGTCTTGGTGCCGCTGTCGGCCTGGTCGTCGCCGGCGGTGTCACCGACCTCCACCAGCCGCAGCACCTGGCTCTGCGCGACGGCCTGCTCGTACTCAGCGGACAGCTCGTCGTAGCGGGCCTGCAGGGAGAGTCGGATCTGGTCGATCTCCGCCTGGGATCGGCCCGTACCGACGGTGTCGTGGACGAGCATCGCTGCCTGCCTTTCGTGGGGCTCCGGCCCGGCCGGGCCGGTCGCCCGGATACGGTCCGCACGGGAGATCACCCGTGCTCTGTGAGCCGGGCGAATACCCACCTGCGCAGTGGATCAAACCGACGAGTTTTTCCGGCCTCAGTCGACCGGTTCGTCCGGCTCGACGAGGGCCGGGTGCCGCGGGTCGTCGGCGCGGACCACCACGTCGGCGAAGGAGGCCGGGTCGACCTCGTCGGCGTACCGGGTGAAGGCGGGCAGGGTCCAGCGCAGCTGCGGGTCGGTGCGCCGGGCCAGGGCGGCCGGCGAGAGCGCCAGGTGCACCGCGACGTCGAAGGGCAGCCCGCCGCCGAGCAGCAGCGCCCCGCTGACCAGCAGCACCGCGCCGGGCGGCAGCGGGACGTACGCGGCCCGGCTGGCCCGGTCGGTCGTCGGGTCCCAGAGAGAGGGCAGCACCCGTCCGGAGCCGCCCGGGCCGGCGGGGTCGAGCACCTCGCGGCGCAGCCCGGCCTCGTCGGTCCAGCTCTCGTAGTACGCGTCCGGGTTGGTCCGGCCCTGCTCGAAGCGGATCGAGGCGGGCCGCAGGAAGTCC
>NZ_JAEVHN010000503.1:0-4581 GCF_016803375.1 Micromonospora sp. 4G55 | reverse complement strand
CTGCTGAGCGTCTACGAGGCCGACGTACGTGATCATCAGGCGCTCTCGGCGATCTTTGCGGAGAACCCCATCGATGCGGTCATCCACTTCGCCGGGCGGAAGGCCGTCGGCGAATCGGTGTGGATCCCCGTCGACTACTACGACACGAACGTCGGTGGCACGACGAGCCTGCTGCGGAGCATGCGGGAAAACGGCGTGCACCGCCTGGTCTTCTCCTCGTCGTGTTCCATCTACGGGGAGGCGGCCCGGATCCCGATCGACGAACAGGCCCCGGCCCGGCCGACGAACCCGTACGCCAGATCGAAATGGATGTGCGAACAGATCATCGCCGACGCCTGCCGGCAGCACCCGGAGCTGGCGGTCTATTCGCTGCGATACTTCAACCCGGTCGGCGCACATCCCAGCGGGTTGCTCGGCGAGGACCCCCGCGGCATCCCGCAGAACGTGATGCCCTATCTGATGCAGGTCGCCATCGGCAGGCTCGAACGGCTGAGCATCTTCGGCCGCGACTACGCCACCGCGGACGGTACGGCGGTGCGCGACTACATCCATGTCATGGACGTCGCCCAGGCGCACCGCATCGCACTGGAGCGGCTCGACGAGGTGACGGGACTGGAGACCCTCAATCTCGGCACCGGCGTGGGGACGTCCGTCCTGGAGCTCGTCCGGGCGGTCAGCGCGACCTGCGGAAAGTCCCTGCCGTACGACATCGTCGAACGGCGGCAGGGTGACGTGGCCGAACTGGTTGCCGACCCGGGGGCGGCGGCCCGGAAGTGGGGCTGGCGCACGACCCGGAACCTCGCCGCGATGTGCCGGGACGCGTGGCGCTTCCAGCTGCTGAATCCCGCCGGATTCGGCGACGACCTGACGAGGTCGGCCGCCATCCCGACGGCGCGATCGCTCGATGCGGACGCGATGCCCAGATCACCTGCACCAGACCATCGTTGACCATCGCTCGACGGCGACGATCACCGGCTACGAACGCCCTCAGGCAGGGGTTGAATCGGCTGCCTTGGCGGCCCGCTCGATCTGCGCGCGTCTGGCGTCCCAGAAGGCCGCGTCGCGCTGGGCGTCGGCGTCCCAGGCTGCTGTCCCGGTCGAGCCGTCGAGCTGTTCGCGCAGGATGTCGGCGTGTCCGGCGTGGCGGCTCGTCTCGGTGAGCAGGTGGACCAGGATGGTGAACAGCGTGACCTGTGGGCACGGCCACCAGGGCACGTAGCCGGGTGAATCGATGGCCAGGGCGCTGATCGTCGCGTCCGAGTGCTGCCACACGCGGCGGTAACGGTCGATGATTTCCTCGCGCGTCTCGTGCTCGGTCGCCCACATGTCGCCGCCACGCGCCTCGGCGTCGTCCCAGCGGCCCAGGGGTTCGGGAAACGGCCGCCCGAAGACCTCGCCGAAGTACGTGGCCTCCCAGAACGACAGGTGCTTGACCAGGCCGAGAAGATTGGTGCCGGGCGCGGTCAGGGGGCGGCGGATGTCGTACTCGCCGAGCCCGTCGAGCTTCCAGAGGATCGCCTCGCGAATCTCCCGCAGATCGCCGTGCAGATACGTCTTCGCGAAGTCATCGATCATGGGGCGTGAGCCTGCCACGGGCTCCCGGCGACCTCAACCTGCGACGACCACAAGGGGCCGAGCCGGACCGTCGCTCAGGTGGCGGGCTGGATGGCTCCGACGGTGCCGGCCCCGACCAGCGGCCGGCCGAGGAAGTCCACCGGTCCCGGATCGACATCGAAGAGCGACCGGAGGCGGAGGGCGCGACCGGCCAGCGGCGAATCGCGGCGCGGCGTGAGCGCTTTCGCCCGTTGCGCCGGTGAGCCGGCGCGATCGGCCCTGCCGAAACGCGGGTCTGCGCTCGATCCGACGACGCTCGCCCCGAGGCGTTCCTGCCCGGTCGCCGCGCGCCAGTCGTCCAGGTTGGCGTAGGACGCCCCGGCCCACGAAACGGCCCAGGCTCCCGATTCGGCGAAGAAGTTGTTGCCCTGCAGCAGGACGTCGGCCGTCGAGAAGTCGTCGGCGAGCACGAGGTTGGTCCCGCCCGAGACGATCAGGTTGTTCCGCAGGACGATGTTGGACAAGCCACCGAAGAACTTCTGCAAGCGGATGCCCGCGGGGGCCCAGCTCTTCGCCTCCATCACCACGGTGTTGTGGTAGACCTCGGCGTTGCTGACCGAACCGGCCAGGTGGATGCCCGCGTACGCCGCCGAAGAACGCGTCCATGATGTCCTGGAACCCGACGAACGGGCCCGCGCCGCCGGGACCGCCCGGCCCCGCGCCGCCGCCACCCGGGGCGAGCGGGTCGCCACCCAGGTCGACGATCTGCCGTTTCCGGTCGTCCGAGAGAACCTCGTACGCGGCGTTGATGTCCTTGAACTTCTCCTGGGCCTCCGGGTCCGGATTGACGTCCGGGTGGAACTGCCGCGCCAGCTTGCGGTAGGCGCGCTTGATCTCGTCGTCGGAGGCTTCCCGGGTCACGCCGAGAATGCCGTAGTAGTCCCTGGCCACTGCGTTCGGTGTCCTCATGTTCGTCTCGCGTTGCCGGTCGTCGGCCGGGGCCGGGTGCCGGCCCCTGCCCTGGATCAGTTCTGGGCCAGCAGCTCGCCCACGTAGCGTGCCACGGCCCTCACCGTGGCGATGGTGCCGGGGTAGTCCATCCGGGTGGGCCCGAGAACGCCCAGACCGCCGACGATGGTCGCGCCCGGGCCGTACCCGGTGCTGACCACCGAGGCGGCCCGCAGGTTGTCGATCTCGTTCTCGTCGCCGATCAGCACCCGGGTGGTGCTCGGCTCGGCCTCCCCGATGAGCTTGAGCAGCACGACCTCCTCCTCGAGGGCTTCAAGGATCGGGCGCAGCGAGCCCTGGAAGTCGAGCAGGCCGCCCCGGGTGAGGTTCGCGGTGCCGGCGAGCGCGATGCGCTCCTCGTGCCGTTCGACCAGTGTCTCCAGCAGCACCGTGGAGAGCGTGGTCATCGCCCCGCGCAGGTGCGGCGCGGACTCGTCGACCAACGCCTGGACCAGCGGCGGGGTCTCCGACAGCCGGCTGCCGACCAGCTTCTCGTTGACCAGCCGGCGCAGGTCGGTGACGTGGTCGGCGGGGATCGGGGCGGGCAGCTCCACCAGCCGCTGCTCGACCCGGCCGGTGTCGGCGATCATGACCAGCATCAGCCGGGTGGTGGAGATCGGCACCAGCTCCAGGTGGCGCACCGAGGAGCGGGCCAGCGACGGGTACTGCACCACGGCGACCTGCCGGGTCAGCTGGGCCAGCAGCCGCACGGTGCGGTGCACCACGTCGTCCAGGTCGACCGCGCCGACCAGGAAGCGCTCGATCGCCCGGCGCTCGGCCGGGCTCAGCGGCTTGACCCGGGACAGCCGGTCGACGAAGAGGCGGTAGCCACGGTCGGTGGGCACCCGGCCGGCACTGGTGTGCGGCTGCCGGATGTAGCCCTCCTCCTCCAGCACGGCCATGTCGTTGCGGACCGTGGCCGGCGAGACGCCGAGCTGGTGCCGCTCCACCAGGGCCTTGCTGCCGACCGGCTCCTGCGTGGCGACGTAGTCCTCGACGATCGCGCGCAGCACGGCGAGCTTGCGGTCGTCGAGACCCATCTCCCCACCTCCTGACGCAGGTCGGCCCGGAGCGACTGAGGCGCCCCGGGCGAGCGCACTGGCACTCGACTGTAGCGAGTGCCAGTCTACGTCGGCGTCCCCGCTGACGCGATGATCAGCGACGGACCACGGGTGCGCCCCGCCACCCGGACGGCGCGCCAGGGCCGATCATCCGGACATCCGGGGCGGTGTCGCTCTGGTGAGGGCTTGCCGGCAACCCCTACCGTGACGTCCATGACTGAACCACCTCGCCCTCCCGGAGCGGGGGACCCCGGCGACCGCCCGGACCCGACCGCCCCGTCCGGCTCGTCGTACGAGCCGCCCACCGCACCACTGTCCGGGGCACCCGGGGCGGGCGGCTATCCCCCGCCCGGTGGCTATCCGCCACCCACCGGTGACCAACCGCCGTCGGGCGGCTACCCACCGCCGGGCGGCTACTCCGCGCCGGGTGGTTACTCCACGCCGGGCGTCGGCTATCCGACCGCCGGCGGGTACGGCGCTCCCGGGTACGGCGCCCCGGGCGGCGGCTACGCCACCGACGACGACAAGAACTGGTCGCTGATCGCGCACTTCGGCGGCCCGGTCGGCGTGATCGTCGGCGGCAGCCTGCTCGGCTGGGTGGCGCCGCTGATCGCGCTCTCCGCCAAGGGCCAGCAGTCCCCGACCGTGCGGGCGCACGCCACGGCCTCGCTGAACTTCCAGATCACCTGGGCGATCGCCAACGTCATCGGCTTCGTCCTGGCCATCGTCACCTGCGGGGTGCTCTTCTTCATCCCGATCCTGACCGCGCTGGTGCCGATCATCTTCGGCATCATCGGCGGGGTGAAGGCCACCGAGGGCGTCGTCTACCGCTACCCGGCGAGCTACGCCTTCAAGAAGTGACCGGTCCCGGCCGGCCCACCCGGGCCGGCCGGGCCGCGCGTCGTCAGGGCAGCAGGTCGCGGACCACGGCGTCGGCCAGCAGCCGCCCGCGCAGGGT
>NZ_JAEVHN010000502.1:0-4585 GCF_016803375.1 Micromonospora sp. 4G55 | reverse complement strand
TGTCGGCGAGGACGAACCGTTCCGGGTTCTCCGCCTGCGCCGCCCGGACCAGGCCCCAGACCGGCGCCTGGTCCAGCGCCACCCGGTCGTCGGAGCCGGCCGTCGGTGTCGGCGAGGACGAACCGTTCCGGGTTCTCCGCCTGCGCCGCCCGGACCAGGCCCCAGACCGGCGCCTGGTCCAGCGCCACCCGGTCGTCGGAGCCGGTCACCACGGCCTCCCGGGTGAGCAGCACCAGCCGGGAGTCGGCGAACCGGTCGTCGGCCAGCCAGGCCCGCACGGCCGCCAGCGCCGCCCCCGGTCACCTCCCGGACCGCCGCCGGCACGTCGCCGTCGCCGGCAGCGAGCGGCAGCAGCACCACCTCCGGTACGTCGGCCGCCGCGCCGACCGAGTCCAGATCCGCGTACGACGGCACCCCCGGCACCGCGACGGCGTCGCCGACCACCGCCCAGCGGGACACGTCCGCCGCCCCGTCCGGGGTGGCTGCCGGCTGCCAGCGCACCCGGTGCAGCACCTGGTCGTTGCCGGCCCGCACGCCGTCGAGTTGGGCGGCGGAGACCGGCCGGGACACCAGCGACCCGACGGTGAGCACCGGCTGCCCGGACGGGTCGGTGACGGTGAGGGTGACGCTGTCCGGGCCGGTGGGGCGCCATCCGCAGCCGCAGCGCGGTGGCGCCGACGGCGTGCCGGGAGACGCCGTTCCAGGCGAACGGCAGCAGCGTCGCCCCGGAGCCGTCGTGGTCCTGGAGCAGGGAGGCGTGCATGGCGGCGTCGAGCAGGGCCGGGTGCAGGCCGAACCGGGCGGCGTCCGGGTGTGCCTCGTCGGGCAGGGCCACCTCGGCGTACAGCTCGTCGCCGCGTTCCCAGGCGGCCCGCAGCCCCTGGAACGTCGGCCCGTACGCGTACCCCCGCCCGCGCAGCCGCTCGTACGCGCCCTCGATGTTCAGCGGGGTCGCGCCCGGCGGCGGCCAGGCGGTCAGGTCGACGGACGGCTCGGCGGCGTCGGCGGCGAGCAGCCCGTCGGCGTGCAGTGCCCAGCGACCGCCGGGGGCCCGGGAGTAGACGCCGACGGTACGGCGCCCGGCGGTGTCGGGGTCGCCGACGACCACCTGCACCATGACGTCGCCGCGTTCGGGCAGTACCAGCGGCGCGGTGAGGGTCAGTTCGTCGAGCCGGTGGCAGCCGGCCTCCTCGCCGGCGCGCAGGGCGAGTTCGACCAGGCCGGTGCCGGGCAGCAGCACGGTGCCGAGTACGTCGTGGTCGGCGAGCCAGGGCTGGGCCTGCCGGGACAGCCGGCCGGTGAGGACGAGGCCGTCGGCGTGGGCGGTGGCCACGGCGGCACGCAGCAGCGGGTGGTCGACGGGGGTGAGGCCGAGCGCGGCCGGGTCGTCGCCGAGCGCGCCGGCCAGCCATGACTCGGCGAGGTAGTCGAGGGTGTGCAGCCAGTACCGCTGCCGCTGGAACGGGTAGGTGGGCAGGTCGACGGTGTGGGTGGTCTGCGGGAGCAGTGCGGTCCAGTCGACGGTGGTGCCGGTGACGTGCAGCCTGGCCAGGGCGGTCAGGGCTTGCCGGTGTTCGTCGTGCCCGCGCCGCAGACTGGGCACGACGGTGACCTCGTCGGTGAGGATGCCCTCAATGAGCGGGGTGAGCGCGGCGTCCGGGCCGAGTTCCAGGAACGTGGTGGCTCCCGCCTGGTGCAGGGTGGTGATGCCGTCGGCGAAGCGGACCGCCTCGCGGACGTGGCGGACCCAGTAGTCCGGGTCGGTCAGCTCGGAGGTGGCCAGGGTGCCGGTCAGGTTGGACACGACCGGGAGTTGCGGCTCGGCGTAGGTCAGGTCTGCCGCCACGGCCCGGAAGTCGTCGAGCATGGGGTCCATCAGCCCGCTGTGGAAGGCGTGGCTGACCCGCAGTCGCGTGGTCTTGCGGCCCAGCTTGGTGAAGTGCTCGGCGACGTGCAGCACGGCCGCTTCGGGGCCGGAGATGACCACCGACCGGGGGCCGTTGACGGCCGCGACGTCCACACCGGCACCCGCCGCCGCACCGTCGCCAGTGGAGGCTGAATCGTTTACGTCATCAGGTCGGTAGGACGCGAAGGAGGCATCCTGTGCCGCCAGCGCCGCCCGCACCTCCTCCTCCGACGCCTGGATTGCCACCATCGCCCCACCAGCCGGCAGCGCCTGCATCAACCGACCTCGCGCGGCCACCAGACGCGCCGCGTCCGGCAGCGACAACACCCCGGCCACATGCGCGGCGGCCAACTCACCGATCGAGTGCCCGGCCACGAGGTCCGGCCGCACACCCCACGACTCCACCAGCCGGAACAGGGCCACCTCGACCGCGAACAAGCCGGGCTGCGCATAGCCCGTCTGGCGGATCAGCTCCCCGTCATCACCCCAGACGACGGCACGCAACGGCCGATCCAGATGCTGATCCAGCTCCGCCACCACCGCGTCGAACGCAGCAGCGAACACCGGGAACGCCGAGTGCAGCGAGCGACCCATACCCAAGCGCTGCGCGCCCTGACCGGTGAACAGCACCGCCAGCCGACCGGCTCGGGCCACGCCGGCGACGGCGTTCGGAGCCCGCTCCCCCGCCGCCACCGCCGCCAGTCCGGCCGACAGCTCGGCCGAGTCCGCGCCCAGCACCACCGCCCGGTGGCCGAACGCCGCCCGACCGGTGACCAGGGTGCGGGCCGCGGCGCCCACATCCACCGGCGACAAGTCTCCGGCGACAGCGGCGAAGCGGTCCGCAAGTTCCCGGAGCGCCGGCTCGGACTTCGCCGACAGCACCCAGGGCACCAGGGACGGGGGCACGCCGGCGTCCGGGTGCGGAGCGGACTCCGGGGCCTGTTCGACGATGACGTGGGCGTTGGTGCCGGAGAGGCCGAACGACGAGATGCCCGCCCGGCGCGGGTGCCCGTCCGCCGGCCACTCGCGTGCCTCGGTCAGCAGCTCGACCGCGCCGGACGACCAGTCCACCTGGGGCGAGCGCTCCTCGGCGTGCAGGGTCCGGGGCAGCACCCCGTGCCGCATCGCCTGCACCATCTTGATGACGGCGGCCACGCCGGCGGCGGCCTGGGTGTGCCCGAGGTTCGACTTGATCGACCCGAGCCGGAGCGGCCGGTCGGCGGGCCGGTCCTGCCCGTACGTGGCGAGCAGCGCCTGCGCCTCGATCGGGTCGCCGAGGGTGGTGCCGGTCCCGTGCGCCTCCACGACGTCCACCTCGGTGGCCGGGACGCCGGCCGAGGCGAGGGCGGCGCGGATCACCCGCTGCTGGGCGGGGCCGTTCGGGGCGAAGAAGCCGTTCGACGCGCCGTCCTGGTTGACGGCCGTGCCGCGAACCACGGCGAGCACCGGGTGGCCGAGCCGCTGGGCGTCCGAGAGGCGCTCGACGAGCAGGAAGCCGGCGCCCTCGCCCCAGCCGGTGCCGTCGGCGCCCGCGCCGAACGACTTGCACCGGCCGTCCGGGGCCAGCCCCCGCTGGCGGCTGAACTCGACGAAGGCCTCCGGCGTCGCCATCACCGCCGCGCCACCGGCGAGCGCCAGGGTGCACTCGCCAGAGCGCAGCGCCTGCACCGCCAGGTGCAACGCGACCAGCGACGACGAGCAGGCGGTGTCCACGGTGACCGCCGGCCCCTCCAGCCCCAGCGCGTACGCCACCCGGCCGGAGGCGACCGAGCCGGTGGCGTGGCTGCTGGCGTAGTCGTGGTACATCAGCCCGGCGAACACCCCGGTACGGCTGCCGCGCAGCGTGCCGGGGTCGATGCCAGCCCGCTCGAACGCCTCCCAGGCGCACTCCAGCAGCAGCCGCTGCTGCGGGTCCATGATGGTCGCCTCGTTGGGGCTGATCCCGAAGAACGTTGGATCGAAGGCGGCGGCGTCGGTGAGGAACCCGCCCTGCCGGACGTAGCTGGTGTGCGGGCGCTCGCCGGTCGGGTCGTAGAGCTCGTCGACGTTCCAGCCCCGGTCGGCGGGGAAGTCGCCGATCGCGTCGACCCCGTCGGCGACCAGTCGCCACAGCTGCTCCGGCGTGCTCACCCCGCCGGGGAAGCGGCAGCTCATCCCGACGATCGCGACCGGCTCGTGGGCGGCCGCGGTGAGCCGCCGGTTCTGCGCGCGCAGCCGCTCGGTCTCCTTGAGCGAGCTGCGCAGCGCGGCGACGAGCTTGTCGTCGGTCATCGAGGGTCTCCCGTCATGAGGTCGTCGAGGTCCTGGTCGCCCAGCGCCATGCTGATCAGGTCGTCGGCGTCCATCTCGTCGATCGAGCGGCCGGCCTCGTCGTCCGCCGTGGCCGTGTCCGGCGTGGGGGCGAGTCCACCGAGTTCGAGCAGCCGGTCCAGCAGCCCGGCCTCCCGCAGCCGGCTCAGCGGGATGCCCTGGAGAACCGCCCGCACCCGGTCCTCGGGCAGCCCGTCGGCCGGCGCCGGGGCGAGCGCGGTGACCAGTTCGGCGGCGAGGACCCGCGCGTTGGGGTGGTCGAAGACCAGCGTCGCGGGCAGCCGCAGGCCGGTGGCGGTGTTGAGCTGGTTGCGGAACTCGACCGCGCTCAGCGAGTCGAAGCCGAGTTCCTGGAACGCCCGGTCGGGG
>NZ_JAEVHN010000501.1:0-4616 GCF_016803375.1 Micromonospora sp. 4G55 | reverse complement strand
GCGGCGGGATCGGTGGGCGTGGCCGTCGCCCCCGGGAGCAGGTAGGCGTTGCTGGTGGTCCGGGCGCCCGTCGCGGTGGTCTCCACCGAGGTGACACCGACCCGGTTGCGGACCACCGTGCCGGGCGGAGCGCCCGGGCGGACCCGCCCGGAGATCGTGATCCGCGGCGCCGCCCCGGCGGTGTCCAGGCGCAGGTCACCGAGGTCACAGACGACGGTACGCGGGGACGCCGCGCATCGGCCCGGCTCGGCCCGGGCGGTGACACCGTCGAGGTCGACCGTCGTGGTGAACGTGACCCGCGTCGTGGTGAGGGTGCCGCTGCCGGAGATCGTGACGGTGTGGGTCACCTGTTGCCCGGGCAGCGCGCCGAACGGTGTCGACGTCAACACCGGCGCGGCGTCCACCGACGGCGACGGCGTCGGAACAGCCGCTGCCATCGCGGCCATCAGGCCCACCGCCGACGCGGCGAACGACTCCCACATGGGCACACTGTAGGCCGACGGGACTGCAGGCGCTGAGCCGGCGATCAGCGTGGCGTCCGCGCCGGTCGCCGGTGGCGGTCGCCGGTGGCGGTCGCCGGTCGGCGGACGGGGCGACACGGGCGCGGTCGCCGCTTGCTCAGCGCCTGGTCGGCGGAGCGAGGGTCGGCCCCCCGACAGTCGAATGAACGGGTTCCATTCGGCAAGAGTTTGCGATCAAAGTTGACGGTACCGGACCCGGCGGGTTTGGAGGCGGTCCGCCGGGTCGACGTCGAGCAGGGTGGCCAGCTCGTACGCCAGTACCGCTCCCAGTCGGTCGAGGAACGCCGCGGGCTCGTCGGCGGCGTCGGGTCGCTCGGCCACGATCCGGTCCACAATGCCCCGTGCCCGCAGGTCCTGCGCACGGATGCCCTGCGCGGCGGCGACCTGCGGCGCCCGCTCGACAGTGCGATGGAGGATCGCCGACGCGCCCTCGGGCGGCAGCGGCGAGAGCCAGCCGTGCGCCGCGGCGATGACCCGGTCGGCCGGCAGCAGGGCCAAGGCGGCACCGCCGCCGCCCTGGCCCAGCAACACGCACAGGGTCGGCACCGGCAGGGTGAGGAGATCGGCAAGGCAGTGGGCGATCTCTCCGGCCAGGCCACCCTCCTCGGCCTGTGGGGAAAGGGCGGCGCCCGGCGTGTCGACAACGGTGACGACGGGCAGGCCCAACTCTGCGGCGAGCTTGAACCCCCGCCGGACGGCCCGCAGGCCGGCGGGGTCGGGCGGGCTGTCGCGCCGGTCGTGTCCGACGACCACGGCGGGGGCTTCCCCGAAGCGGGCCAGCGCCACGATCACACCGGCTCCGGTTTCGCCGCTCCGGGTGCCGTGTAACGGCACGACATCCCGGCCGGCGTGTCTCAGCAGTCGGCGGATTCCGGGACGGTCCGCCCGGCGGGATCGCCGGACGGCGTCCCAGGCGGTGGGTTGACCGGGCGGGTCTTCCATCGGGATCGGCGTACGGGGGAGGCGGCGCGGCGCGTGGAGAGTGGCCAGCGCTCGCTCGGCCAGCGGCGCCACCTGCTCCGGCGCGACGACCGCGTCGATCAGACCGTGTTTGTGGAGGTTCTCGGCGACCTGCACCCCGGCCGGGAACGGTGAGCCGGTCAGCGCCTCGTGCACCTTCGGCCCGAGGAAGCCGATCAGCGCGCCCGGCTCGGCGACTGTCAGGTGCCCGAGGGACCCCCACGACGCGTACACGCCGCCGGTCGTCGGGTGCCGCAGATATACGAGGTATGGCAGCCCCGCGACCTTGTGCGCGGTGATCGCCTGGCTGATCTTCACCATCTGCAGGAACGCGATCGAGCCTTCCTGCATCCGGGTGCCGCCACTCGCGGGCGCGGCAAGCAACGGAATCCGCTCGGCGGTCGCCCGCTCGACGGCCCGGGTGAGCCGCTCGGCCGCCGCGACGCCGATCGAGCCGCCGAGAAATGCGAACTCGCCGGCGATGACGGCGACCCGCCGTCCGCCGAGCCGGCCCGCGCCGGTGAGGACCGCCTCGTCGACGCCGGTGGTCCGGCGCGCGGCGGCCAGGGCAGCCGCATAGTCGGCGTCGAGCGGGGCCGGATCGGCAACCGCCTCGTCCCACGACACCCACGTGCCGGGGTCGATGACCAGTTCGATGAGCTCCCGTGCCGATCTCTTCACACCCGGTCGGCCTCCGGAGGCAGCCTCGTCAGCCCGGTCGCCAGCCATGATCACACCATAGTCGTGGCGGGTTCCCGCGATGAGAGACCTTGAAGATCGGTCCTCGGCAACGGGGCCCCGCGCAGGGGGGGCCTTCCACGGTCGATGCGGGTCGTCAGTCGACCAGCTCGGCGATCTGGCGCAGCTGCCGTGGCCCGCCCTGCACCAGCAGGGTGGTGATCACGCTCTCGCGCCACCGCTGCAGCTCGTCCTTGATCTTCGCGGTCGGCCCGATCAGCGCGATGTCCTCCACCAGTGCGGTCGGCACGGCGGCGATCGCCTCCTGCTTGTTGCCCTCCAGGTACGCCTCGGTGATGACGTCGCACTCCCGCTCGTATCCGAGGCGGGCGATGACGTCCCGGTGGAAGTTGGTCGACTTGGCACCCATGCCGCCGACGTACAGCGCGACGAACGGCCGGATCCGATCGGCCGCCCGCTCCACGTCATCGTCGACGACGATCGGCACGGTCGCGGCGATCTCGAACTCGTCCGGGCCGCGGCAGGCGCCCGGACGGGCGAAGCCCTCGGCCAGCGCGGCGCGGTAGAAGCCGTCCGCCTTGGGGGAGAAGAATAGCGGCAGCCAGCCGTCGGCGATCTCGGCCGCCAGCGCCACGTTCTTCGGCCCTTCGGCGGCGAGGAAGATGGGGATGTCGGTGCGCAGCGGGTGGACGGTGGACTTCAGCGGCTTGCCCAGGCCGGTGCCGCCGCGATGCGGCAGCTGGTAGAAATCGCCGTCGTACTGAACCGGGCCGCCGCGGGCGAGGACGGCGCGGATGATCTCGATGTACTCCCGGGTCCGGGCCAGCGGCCGGGGGTAGGGCTGGCCGTACCATCCCTCCACGACCTGCGGACCCGAGGCGCCGAGCCCGAGTATGAACCGGCCGCCGGACAGGTGGTCGAGGGTGAGCGCCGCCATCGCGGCGGCGGTCGGCGTGCGGGCCGACATCTGCATGATGTTGGTGCCCAGCCGCACCCGGGACGTGCTGGCGCCCCACCAGGCGAGCGGGGTCAGGCAGTCCGACCCGTACGCCTCGGCGGCCCAGACGGAGTCGAAGCCGAGGCGGTCGGCCTCCGCTATGGCCTCCGTGACGCCGGCGGGTGGGCCGGAGGACCAGTAGCCGGTGGTGTACCCGAGTTTCATCGTGCGGCCTTCCGTGTCACGGGGCGATGCCGTCGGCGGCGAGACCGGCGACGACCGCCTCGCTCAACGTGTGGACGGCGGAGAGTGGGCGGACCATGACCGTGAACTCCTCGATCAGACCGTCGTCGCCGAGCTGGAGCAGGTCGAGGCCGTGGATCTGCTTGCCGCGCACGGTCGCGCGGAAGATGAGGATGTGCGACTCGACCGGCCGGCCAGCCGGGCCGATCTCGGCCTCGCCGGCCAGCTGCCCGACGTACCGGAAATCCTCGAACGTGCGCAGGAGCACGCGGAGGAGCCCGTGGACGGCCTGCGCCCCCTCGAACGGCGTGAACTTCACCGGGCTGAAGAAGCGGACGTCCGGGCTGAACAGCCCGTCGCACGCGGCCAGGTCTCCGGCCTCGACGGCGGAACGGAACCGCTCGACGGTCGTCACGGCGGCCTCCCTATAGTCAACAATAGGAGTAGTCATATCACTGACTATGCGACGAGGGAAGTGGGAGGTGTGGCCGATGGCGTTGCGCCACGCGGTGCTGGCGGCACTGCTCGACGGCGAGTACAGCGGGTATCAGCTGGCCAAGGCCTTCGATGTGTCGCTGTCGAACTTCTGGTACGCGGTGCCCCAGCAGCTCTACGCCGAGCTGGCGAAACTGGAGCGCGAGGGACTGATCTCCGGCCGGCAGGTCATCCAGCGGGACCGGCCCAACAAGCGACTGTTCACGGTCACCGACGCCGGCCTCGCGGAGCTGGCCGCGTTCGCTGCGACGCCGTCGAAGCCGTCGTCCATCCGGGAGGATCTGCTCGTCATGGTCCAGGCCGTCGATCTGCTGGACCCGGCCCCGGTCATCGTCCAGCTCGAGGAGCGTGCGGTCACGGCGGCGGCGAAGGTGGAGATCTTCGATCGGATGCTGCAGCGGCTGCGTGGCGAACTCGACGAGGAGACGTTCCTGCGCGAGGGCGACCGGATCGGCCCGTACCTGACCTGCCTACGCGGCCGCCGATTCGAGCAGGAGAACCGCGAGTGGTGCGAGCAGGCCGCGGCGCTGTTGCGCGCCCGGGCGCCGCTGCCACGGTGACGCCGCTGTCGGTGCCATCAGCGCAGGGTGGGGCGCGTGAACAAGGTCCCGCTCAGCGGCTGGTCGGTGGGCACAGCAGCCGCTGCACCAGTGGCAGCTTCAGGGGTTCGAGGCAGAGGTCGAGCAGGGGGGCCTCGGGCGTCGGTGGCGCGGTGGTCGGGCTGGGGGCGGTGGTCGGGGGCGGCGTCGTGGTCGGAGGCG
>NZ_JAEVHN010000500.1:0-4622 GCF_016803375.1 Micromonospora sp. 4G55 | reverse complement strand
GAGGACCTGTGCGTTGTCGGTCTCGGCCGGACGCGGCTGGCCAAGTCCGTGCACGACGCGGGGTGGGCCAGCTTCACCGCTATGTTGGAGTACAAGGCCGCCCGGTACGGGCGCACCTTCGCTCGGGTGGACCGGTTCTTCCCGTCCACCCGGATGTGCTCGGACTGCGGCCGGATCAACGACAAGATGGCGTTGAACGTCCGAACGTGGAAGTGCCCGTGCGGCAGCACCCACGATCGAGACGCCAACGCGGCCATCAACGTGCTCGCGGCGGGACGCGCCGAGAGCCTAAACGACCGTGGAGCGCGGATCAGACCACCAGCGATGGTGGCACCGCGCGGCGAAGCGGTAATCCACCCGGACGCCGCGCGTTCCACACGCAGCCTGGAGGGAACCTCCGTCCCTGACGGCGGAGAGATCGTCAACGTCAAACCCACGCCCTCGCCCTCGCGGCATGAAACCCCGGTGTCCGGTCCCGGGGTGGAACCTCAGTGTCCATCTGGCGCACCACGGCCAACGACGTGGCCCAGATCCAGCAAGTTGGTCCCTTATAGACTGCGCCTCTGACCGCCGGGCGACACAGGGAGAGCCGGTAATGCCAACGAGCCAGGCTGATGGCGGGTTGCCAACTGCTCCAGAAAAGCCGCAGGGGTCATGGAGCCGTGGTTTCCGGGCAAAGCTCGCCGCCTCACTCTCGGCTGTCGCGCTGATCGCTGCTGGGGCGGTCCTCACTCCGTTCGGCACCAAGGCCGCAAACCTGATCTGGCCCGACCCACCTGCTGGCGCCGAGGGCACGCCGACACCGGTCATCCCGTCCGCCACCGCCGTGGCGGCCAACAACGGTTGCCGGCCGGGTGGGCCTGCCCTCAGCGTCGCCCTCTCCTACAAGTTCAGGGGATCGACGTGGTGGGCGACCGCCGACGTGCTGCCCGCCTCCATCCTGGAAGCGCTCAACGCGCCGGGCGAACCCGAACCGTCGGACGTCCTGGCGAAATACAACCCCGTCCAGTCGCAGCACGCCGCCGGTACGCTGTTAGAGCTGGTCGCGACCGGCTGCGGCGCCAAGCCGGTGGTTATCCTGGGAATGCATGCAAAGGTGACGAAGCGCGCCAAGCCGCTGAGCGGCAGCGTCGTGTGGCGCCCGCCGCAGGGCAACCTCGATGTCACCACCATCGGGTTCAACCTCGACGCCGCCGAGCCGTCCGCCCAGACCTACGAGTCGCGCGAGAACAAGTTGGGTCGGCCGTACTTCGAGGCCAACGCGGTGCAGGTAGCCCCCGGCGAGACCGTCCCGATGTCGGTCATGGGCCTCACCAAGCGCTCCTACCTCGAATGGTCCATCGCGTTCGAGACGTTGGTCGACGGGCACTCCTGGAACTTCACCGTCTCGCTGCCCGGCGACCAACCGATCCAGAGCACAGCCGCCGTCGCGGCCTACGGGTCCGCGTACCAGCAGGATGTCTCGATCCCCGGGTTCAAGAAGGTCGACCCGGCCAAGCCGTGGTTAATGACCATCGGTTGATAGGTACCGTCTGACGCTGTCGCCGGGCGGCGGTTCCCTCGGCGCCGCTGCTATGGGCGCCCGGGTGCCCTTGTAGCTGTAGGCGATCCCTTCCTTCTTTGTCCCGTACACCTCGACGTCGGTGCCGTCTAGGTCGATGGTGGCCGCACCGGTGCGCAGCACCCCCGCCGGGCGGCCGGCAGCAACCCGATCACCCGACTGGCGATCTCCCCAATGCCTTCCTCGATCTCGGCGACCTGGGCCTGGCCGGGCAGTACTCCGCGTATATCAGGGTCGGCACGCTGGCGGGCCGCCCGGGGACGGCACTGCGTCAGGCTGGCGTCGCGGTGAAGTCTGCCGCGTGGTGGGCGGCCCGCTGGGCGTAGGTGAGGGCGGGTCGCCCGGTGATCTCCTCGACGGTCGGCAGTACCTGTGCGATCTTGCCGTCCTTTGACGCGAGCACGTCGAGGAGAAAGTCGGCCGCCGGCGGCGGCGCTCCGTGGAGCAGCTGCTCCTCCCGGAATTGTTCTCGGGGCTGCTCCTCGAACCGCAGCGGTCGCCCGATCGTCTCGCCGATGATTCGTACGCGGTCGATCTGGGTCAGCGACTCGGGCCCGGTGAGCGTGTACGCCTTGCTGATGTGCCGGTCGAGGAGGGCGCGGACGGCAACGGCGGCGATGTCGCGTGGGTCGATGGGGACCTGCCCGGCATGCCCATATGCTTCGCGTACGATGCCGTCGGCCGCGATCTGGTGTGCCCAGGCGAGGTCGTTGGTCATGAACACGTCCGGGCGCACGAACGTCCACGGCAGCCCCGACGCGTCGACGGCCTCTTCGAGTGCCAGATGCTGCTCGCCGATCCACCCGGGCCTGGGATATGTAACGGCCGATGAGGAGAGCAGGACGACGTGCCGCAGCCCGGAGCGCTTCGCCATGTCGAGGAATCCGTCGAGCGCAGTGACGGACCCTCCTTCGTGGCGGCGACCGGTTGGGGACGAGAACGGATGCGCCGCACAGAGCTCAGACGAAACTTAGACCGGCGGCGTGCGGGGTTATGCCGTGAGGGCGGTGAGTTCGGCTTGGTAGCCGAGGTCGTGGAGTTGGCGTAGCAGCTGGTTCTTGCGGGTCTCGGGGTCGTCGCGGCGGGTGTAGTAGTCGGCGCCGAGGTCGGTGTAGGTCTGATCGTTGGCGAGTAAGTGCCAGACGATGACCAGGATGGTGTGGGCGACGGCGACAGCGGCTTTCTTGCTGCCGGCTTTGCCGAAGCGCCGGTGCAGACGGCGGTAACGGGCGCCGAGTCGGGTGCGGGTGCGGGAGGTGGCCCAGGCGGCTTCGAACAGCACGGTGGCGAGGTGGGGGTTGCCGTGGCGGGTGATTCCTTTCCGGCGTTTGCCGGCTGATTCGTGGTTGCCGGGGCAGAGGCCGGCCCATGAGGCGAGGTGGGCTGGGGTGGGGAAGCGGGTCATGTCCACCCCGATCTCGGAGATGATCGTCTGCGCTGCCCGGTCACCGACGCCGGGGATCGTCTTGAGCCGGTCCCGCTGTGCTGCGAACGGGGCGATGACGACGTCGATGTGGGTGTCGAGCTTGCCGATCATGTCGTTGAGGTGATCGATGTGGGTCAGATGCAGCCGGCAGAGCAGGGCGTGGTGCTCGGCGAACCTGCCGGCGAGCGCGAGGGTCAGGTCCGGAATTTTCTTGCGCAGCACTCCTCTGGCCAGGTCGGCCAGTACTGCCGGATCCCGCTCCCCGGCGATGAGCGCTTCGATCATCGCGCGACCGGACACGCCGATGGCGTCGGAGGCGATGGAGTCGAGCTTGATGCCGCCGTCTTCGAGGACCTTGTGCAGCCGTTGGGTCTCGCGGGTGCGTTCCTCGATCAGCTTCTTGCGGTAGCGGGTCAGTTCCCGGATCGCGGCGATGTCGGTCGGCGGGATGAAACTGCCGCGCAGCAGTCCCACCTCGCACAGCTCGGCCAGCCACACCGCATCGGAGGCGTCGGTCTTGCGGCCCGGCACGTTTTTGACGTGGTGGGCGTTGCACAGCAGGATCTCCAGCCCGTCGGCCTCGGCGAGGGCGTGGAAGACCGGCCGCCAGTACACGCCGGTGGCTTCCATCGCCACGTGCGTGACCTGCTCGGTGACCAGCCAGGCGGTCATCTCGCGCAGCGCGCTGTAGAACGTCGGGTACTTGCGGACCTGTTGACGGCGTTGCCCCGGCTGCCCGCTGGGGGTGCGGACCGCCACCGTGATTTGCTTCTTGTGCACGTCGATCGCTGCGACACGCGGATAGACGATTTCCACGACGCCTCCATGGTGGAGCCGAGTCGATAAGGCGTCGCCCGCGGAACCCGCGGAAGATCAAGAAACTCAGACACGCGCTCACAGCGGCAACCCGGGGTGCCTACCGGGGCGGGTTCCAACGTCACTCTTGTAAACGGGCTCGCAGGTGCCAAGCTCTGTCGACGTCGGCGGGCGACGCATCGAGTTTCACAAACCCGCGGGTGCCCCGCCAGGGGCATCTTCCTCTTGTAAGCGAGGAGTCAGGCAGCGAGGCAGCAAGGAGGCAGCGCGAGCCTTGCTGCGGGCCGGACCCGAACGTCAACCGACGAGGTTCGACGCCTGCTCGTCGGCACTGGTAGGCGCCTGAGCCGGCGGACAGGCGGCAACCAGGCCTGGGCGGGCAGGGCGGCGACCAGCTCGTCTTGCCCGACGGTGGTGAGGCGACCAACGTGCCTGGTCAGTACACCTAGGCCAGGATGGCGATGAACACCTGGGGCCGGATGGGCGAGCTGAGTGCCTCATCCGCTCGGGCGACCGGATTTCCGGCGCGCCCCGGGTAGGTTCGCCGCGTAGGGCTGTCACAAACAGGGAGGCGGTCTTGTCTTTCCTGTAGACACTCCCTGTTTGGAGGAATACATGAGCGCTGAGCAGGCACACCTGCCCCCAGGCGTTGAGGTGATCACGACCCTGCCGGAGGCGACGGCCCTGATCCCGGCTGGCGCCGAGGCCAGGACCATCCGGGTCACCCTGTCGCCCGGTGACCCCGGCGCGCCGCCGCACCGGCACCCCGGGCCGCTCTTCGGCTACGTGACCCGGGGCGAGATCCTCTTCGAGTTGGAG
>NZ_JAEVHN010000499.1:0-4638 GCF_016803375.1 Micromonospora sp. 4G55 | reverse complement strand
ACCGGCGGGAGGGCGCGCAGTGCCCCGAGCGCGCCGAGCACCAGCGCTCCGGCGAGCCAGGCCAAACCGGTGGCCCGCAGCGCCGGGGAGCGGGGGAGCAGCGCCAGCAGCAGGGCCGGCAGGCCGACCAGCAGGACGCCGGCCAGGGAGAGCGCCGGCCAGAGCCACGGCCACCGGTCCAGCCCGCTGGCGAGCCGTACCTGGTCGACGGACCAGCCGGCGACCTGGAGCAGGACGGTGGTCGCCACCGTCCAGCCGCCCGCCAGCACGGCCGCCACCACCGCCCAGGGGTTGGCGGACCCGGCGGTCCCGTCGCTTCCGGTGGGAGGTGGCTCGGGCCGCATCCGGAAACAGTACGACGCCCGACCCGCCCCCCGACGTCCGTGCCGTCCCGACGTGCCCGGATCGCGCGATACCCGGCGCGCGGCGGGTGATCAATGCCCTCTCCCCGCCCCTGGCGGGGGACACGGCCTGCTGCCCGGGGCCCCGGGCGGTTACGGTGGATCCGTGCGCGACCCCAATGTGACCCGATCCGCCGCCGGCCAGCTCTCCCCGGAGCGCCGCGCCGCGGACCTGCGCCGCCTGAAGTCCGAACGGTTCGACGTGCTGGTCATCGGTGGTGGGGTGACCGGGGCGGGCGCCGCGCTGGACGCCGCCTCCCGGGGGCTCAAGGTGGCCCTGGTCGAGGCCCGCGACTACGCCGCCGGCACCTCCAGCCGGTCCAGCAAGTTGATCCACGGCGGGCTGCGCTACCTGGAGCAGTTGGAGTTCCACCTGGTCCACGAGGCGCTCACCGAGCGCGGCCTGCTCGCCACCCGGCTCGCCCCGCACCTGGTCCGGCCGGTGCCGTTCCTGGTGCCGCTGCCCGCCGGCCGTGGCCTGCGGGACCTGCCGGCCCGGGCCTTCCGCCGCTCCTACTACGGCGCCGGCGTGGCCGCGTACGACGCCTTCGCCGGGGTCTTCGGCGGTGGACGGGGGATGCCGCTGCACCGGCACCTGACCCGCGAGGGCGCCCGCCGGATCTTCCCCAGCCTGCGGGCCGACTCGCTGGCCGGCGCCATCCGCTACTACGACGGCCAGGTCGACGACGCCCGGCTGGTGGTGACCCTGGCCCGCACCGCGGCCAGCCTGGGCGCGACCGTGGTGAGCAGCGCCCGCGCGGTCGGGCTGATCCGGCAGGCCCGCGAGGTGACCGGGGTCCGGGTCCGCGACCTGGAGGCGCCCGCCGGTTCGCCGGACGCCGAGTTCGAGGTACGCGCGCGCACCGTCATCGGGGCCACCGGCGTGTGGAGCGACGACATGTCGCGGATGCTCAACGACGTCGGACTGCGCCCCGGCATCCGGGTGCGGGCCTCCAAGGGCGTGCACCTGGTCGTCCCCCGCTCGGCGATCACCGGCGAGACCGGGCTGATCCTGCGCACGGCCACCAGCGTGCTCTTCGTCATCCCCTGGGGCGGGCACTGGATCATCGGCACCACGGACACCGACTGGCGGCTGGACCGGTCCCACCCGTCCGCCTCCGCCCGCGACATCCAGTACCTGCTCGACCAGGTCAACACCGTGCTCGACCGGCCGCTGTCCACGGCGGACATCGAGGGCGTCTACGCCGGGTTGCGCCCGCTGCTCGCCGGTGAGGCGGACTCCACCTCCAAGCTCTCCCGCGAGCACGCCGTCTTCGAGCCGATGCTGGGGCTGCTCCTGGTCGCCGGCGGCAAGTACACGACGTATCGGGTGATGGCCTCCGACGTGGTGGACCGGGCGGTCCGCCGGCTCGGCGGCGGCCGCCCCTCGCGCACCGCCGACCTGCCGCTGCTCGGGGCCGACGGCTACCAGGCCATGTGGCGGGACCGGGCCGACCTGGCCCGCCGGCACGGAGTGCCGGTCGGCGTCGTCGAGCACCTGCTGGAGCGGTACGGCACGCTGACCCGGGAGCTGCTGGCCCTGGTGGACGCCGACCCGCTGCTCGCCTCGCCGCTGGCCGGCGCACCGGAGTACCTGGCCGCCGAGGTGACGTACGCGGCCCGCGCCGAGGGGGCGCTGCACCTGGAGGACGTGTTGACCCGGCGTACCCGGATCTCCTTCGAGACCACCCACCGCGGCCTGGAGTCGGCCGGGCACACCGCGGAGCTGATGGGCGCGGTGCTCGGCTGGGACGCGGCCACCCGCGAGCGCGAGATCACCCACTACCGGGCCCGGGTCGAGGCGGAGCGGGAGTCCCAGCTGATGCCGGACGACGCCACCGCCGACGCGGCCCGGCTCGGCGCGCCGGACGTGCGGGGCTTCGCCGCCGACCGGGGTGTCGACGGGGACAGCGCCGGGCTGCCCACCTCGTCGCGCTGACCGACCGTTACATCCATCGATGCCCGTACGGTCGGCGGGTACCGGTCGCTACCTACGGTGGGGTAAGTTCCGGCGCGTGGTTCCCAACCAGTGGTCACGCATGCTCATGGTCTGCGCCGGTGCCGTCCTCACGATCGCCCTCACCGCCTGCTCGGTCTTCGACCGGGGCACGGAGTCCACACCGGACAAGGCCTCGGCGGCGACGGCCTCTCCCGGCGCCGGAGCGGCCAACCGGGTCAGCCTGGTGCAGAAGCTCGGTCAGGACGGTCCGCTCCGGTCGCTCAACGTCGAGCCGGACGGCCACTGGGAGTGCGACGACTGCGCCGGCGACGGGGTGACCTCGACGGGCAGCCTCGACCCCGAGCAGGTGAAGCGGCTGCACGACCTGCTCGCCGACCCGCGCCTGCGTCAGGAGACCGACGAGGCCCGCCGCTACCGGGTCAGCTGCATCGACGCGCTGACCTCCAGCCTGCTCACTTCGGCCGGCCTGATCACCTCGCAGGACTGCCCGGGCGAGGATCGGCCGCCGGTGGCCAACGAGATCCTGCTGCTGCTCACCCAGGCCACCCCCGCCGAACCCACCGCCTGACCCGCGCCCGGGCCGCGCCTCAGAGCACCTTGCCCGGGTTGAGCAGCCCGGCCGGGTCGAGCGCCGCCTTGATCGCCTGGTGCACCCGCACCCCGACGGGACCGATCTCCCGGGCCAGCCAGTCCCGCTTGAGCAGCCCGACGCCGTGCTCGCCGGTGCAGGTGCCGCCGAGGTCCAGGCCGAGCTGCATGATCTCGTCGAAGGCGCGCCGGCCCCGCTCCAGGCTGGCCGGGTCCGCCCGGTCCACCACGATGTTCGGGTGCATGTTGCCGTCCCCGGCGTGCCCGACGACGCCGATCGGCACGTCGCACTTCTCGGCGATCCGGGCCACCCCGTCGAGCAACGCCGCCAGCGAGCCGCGCGGCACCGCCACGTCGTCGATCACCAGACCGCCGTTGCCGCCGGGGAAGGCGTCCGCGGCGAACTTCTCCATCGCCGGGTGCGCCAGCCGGCGGGCCTGGAGCAGCGCCGCCGCCTCGACCGCGTCGGTGGCCGCGTACACCTCCTCGGCGCCGGCGGCCTCGCAGACCTCGGCCAGCCGGGCCAGGTCGTCCGCCGCCCGCGCGCCGGTGTCCGCGGCGGCCAGCAGCAGCGCCTGCGCGTCGGTCCGCAACCCCATCGGCCGGTACGCCTCGATCGCCCGCAGGTGGGTCCGGTCGAGCAGCTCCAGCAGGCTGGGGGTGAGCCCTCGGGCGGCGATCTGGGCCACCGCCGTGCCCGCCTCGGCGGTCGAACCGAAGACCGCCACCATGGTCAGCGACTCCTCCGGTGCCGGGCGCAGCGACACGGTGATCTCGGTGAGCACCCCGAGGGTGCCCTCCGAGCCGACGAAGAGCCGGGTCAGGTCGTAGCCGGCGACCCCCTTGGCGGTGCGCCGGCCGGTGCGCAGCACCTCGCCGGAGGCGAGCACCACCTCCAGGCCGAGGACGTACTCGGTGGTCACCCCGTACTTGACGCAGCACATGCCGCCGGCGTTGGTGGAGACGTTGCCGCCGATGGTGGAGGACTCCCAGGAGCCCGGGTCCGGCGGGTAGTAGAGGCCGTGCTCGGCCACCGCCGCCGCCAGCCTCGCGTTGACCACGCCGGGCTGCACCACGGCGATCCGGCTCACCGGGTCGATCTCCAGGATGGCGTCCATCGCCACCGTGCTGAGCACCACCGCGCCGTCGATCGCGTTCGCGGCGCCGGCCAGGCCGGTCCGGGCGCCCTGCGGCACCACCGGTACGCCGTGCCGGGCGGCGGCCCGGACCACGGCCGCCACCTGCTCGGTGTCGCGCGGGCGGGTCACCACCAGCGGCGTACCGGCCGGGCACAGGTCCGCTTCGTCGCGCTGGTGCATCCGGAGCAGATCGGGGTCGGTGAGGACGGCGTCGTCGCCGAGCGCCGCACGCAGGTCGTCGAGGAGGGGGGATCCGGCCATGCGGGAGAGGCTAACCGGCGACTAGATTGGCCGCCATGCTGTACCTGGACCGGCCCGCCTGGCCGTCGCGGGGACGGCTCTGGTCCCACCTGATCAGCGACGTCTCCCTCGCGGAGCTGCACGCCTTCGCCGAGGCGCTGGGCGCACCCCGGCGCGGCTTCGACCGTGACCACTACGACATCCCCGCCGAGCGCTTCGCCATGGCGGTCTGGCTCGGGGCCCGGGTGGTCCCCAGCCGGGAGCTGGTCCGCCTGCTCCGCGACGCGGGCCTGCGCCGCCCCCAAACACC
>NZ_JAEVHN010000498.1:0-4646 GCF_016803375.1 Micromonospora sp. 4G55 | reverse complement strand
TGATGGCGCACGCCGCCCTGCGGACCCTGCGCGAGGCGGGGGCGGCGGGTGCCGGCGTGCAGTTCCGCGGCCAGCTCGGCGTCGAGGTCGGCGCCGACCGTGCTGCCCAGCCCGGCGTCCAGTGGGGCCGGACGTCCCGTCGGCTGCGGGAAGACCGGTTCGGCCATCGGGCCGCCGGGGCGCTGCGCCGCCTGCTGCTGCTGGGCCTCCTCCAGCTCGCTGACCGACTCGGCCAGCTCGGCCACCGGGTCCAGCTCGGCCATGGTGTCCCACTCGTCCCGAGGAATCGTGTGCCAGGTCTCCTCGGCGTGCGCGGGTACCGGCTGGAACACGAACGTCCGGTACGACCAGAACCGGAACATGGTCGCCAGCAGCACGCCGCCGGTCTTCGCCACGTTGAGCGCGAGCAGGCTGTTCACGCCCAGGCCGTACTTGGCGGCGGCGAGGACGCCCAGCTCGATCAGCAGGCCGGTCGCGTTGAACAGGAAGAACAGGACGTATTCCCGCTTCAACGCGGATTTCGGTCGATCCCGGTACGTCCAGTGCCGATTCATCAGATACGACGTGATCGTCGCCACCACGGTGGCGATCACGGTCGCCTTCAGTTGACCGTTGACAAAAACGGTGAGTGCCAGGACATTGAACACCGCGTAATTGATGACGGTGTTGATGCCACCGACGACGCCGAATTTGAGCGCCTCGTGGATGAACTTCTGCCAGCGCTCGGGCAGCAGACGGACAAGACGCATGCGGAACACCTTAGGGCAGTGGTTGGGGCCGGCAGGTCCCGGCCGGACGAGGTGGGCGGCAGGTCACGCCCCCGGCGGCCGGTCGTGCGCCGCCTCCGGAACCGGGGGGTTTCCCGCTTCCACGAAGACGAACCGTCGGTACGACCAGAACCGGAACAGCGTCCCCAGGCCGGTGCCGACGATGAAGCTGGCGATGTTGTCGGCCAGCGGGGTCTGGAAGACCTCCGGCCAGATGCTGCCCAGGCCGTAGCGGCTGATCGCCAGGCAGGCCACGGCGATGCCCAGGCCCACCCCGTTGAAGAAGAAGAACAGCGCGTACTCGCGGGCCGGGTTGGAGCGCTTGCGGTGGCGCCAGGTCCAGAACCGGTTGCCCACGAAGGCGACGCTGGCCGCGATGACGGTGGAGATTGTCTTGGCGGTCACCTGCTCGACGTCGCGCACGGCCGTCAGGTAGTTGAAGAGCGCGAAGTCGATGAGGAAGGCGATCCCGCCCACCGTGGCGAACTTGCTCAGCTCGCGGACGAGGTGACCGAAGCGGTCCAGCAGTGTGCGGACCAGACCCGGGCGGGTCTGCGGAGACCCTGGCTGGTCCCCGGTCATCGTCGCGGCCACCCGCCGAGCGTACCGGTCGGGAGCGAGCCGGACGCGCAGCAACGGCGAGCCGGCCCGGATCACTCTCGACGCGGGTCGTGACCGGCCCGCCCGGTGCCGCCGCACGTGAGCAGAGCGTAACTCTTTGTGGACCGATCGCCGTTCGGTTCGTCCAATCGACGTGCCCGTCACCGGAAGCCCGGTTCCGCTGTCCGTCATCGTCCGTTCCGGTGGCCGCCAAGAGTTCGCCGCAGGATTTGCGTGAAACTGCGCGGGAAAGCGGGTATTAGCTCGTGATGCCGCAGCCGGGCCGTACCTTGTGCAGTTCTTCACAACCAGTCCCACTGACTCGCGGCTCGGCCCGGTTTACGCTGAGCGCAATCCCAGGTTTCCACGATGGCGACGCGGCTCGCGCCCGCCAGACTCGTGCATCCATAGAACGGTCAGCGTCGACCACAAGGAGATGTGTCATGGTTGCTCCGGCTACTGTTCGGGGTATCGATCAGGCCCCGACTACCCACCCCAAGCTGCTCGCCTGGGTCAGAGAAGTCGCGGAACTGACCACCCCCGACCGCGTGGTCTGGGTGGACGGGTCCGATGAGGAGTGGCGGCGCCTCACCGACGAGCTGGTCGAGTCCGGCACCCTGATCCGGCTCAACCCGGAGAAGAAGCCCAACTCGTTCTACGCGCGCACGGACCCGACGGACGTCGCCCGGGTCGAGGAGCGCACCTACATCTGCTCCGTCGACGAGGCGGACGCCGGCCCCACCAACAACTGGATGGCGCCGGCCGAGATGAAGCGGACGATGACGGAGCTGTACCGCGGGAGCATGCGCGGGCGCACCATGTACGTCATCCCGTTCTGCATGGGCCCGGTGGAGGCCGAGAGCCCCATGTTCGGCGTCGAGATCACCGACAGCCCGTACGTGGTGGCCTCGATGCGGATCATGACCCGGATGGGCGCCAAGGTCCTCGAGGCGATGGGCGACGACGCCGACTTCGTGCACGCGCTGCACTCCATCGGCGCCCCGCTCGCCCCCGGCCAGCAGGACGTCACCTGGCCGTGCAACGAGACGAAGTACATCTCGCACTTCCCGGAGACCCGGGAGATCTGGTCCTTCGGCTCCGGCTACGGCGGCAACTCGCTGCTCGGCAAGAAGTGCTACTCGCTGCGGATCGCCAGCGTGATGGGGCGCGACGAGGGCTGGCTCGCCGAGCACATGCTGATCCTCAAGATCACCTCGCCGGAGGGCAAGGTCTACCACGTCGCCGGCGCCTTCCCGTCCGCCTGCGGCAAGACCAACCTGGCCATGCTGGAGCCGACCATCCCGGGCTGGAAGGTCGAGACCATCGGCGACGACATCGCCTGGATGCGCTTCGGCTCCGACGGTCGCCTCTACGCGGTGAACCCGGAGTACGGCCTCTTCGGCGTCGCGCCCGGCACCGACTGGAAGACCAACGCCAACGCCATGCGGACGCTGGACCGCGGCAACTCCATCTTCACCAACGTGGCGCTCACCGACGACGGGGACATCTGGTGGGAGGGCATGGGTGAGCCGCCGGCGCACCTGATCGACTGGAAGGGCAACGACTGGACGCCGGAGAGCGACAGCCTCTCCTCGCACGCGAACAGCCGGTTCTGCACCCCGATCACCCAGTGCCCCATCCTCGCCGAGGACTACTACGACCCGAACGGCGTGCCGATCGACGCGATCCTCTTCGGTGGCCGTCGCCGGGACACGATCCCGCTGGTCACCGAGGCCCGCGACTGGGTGCACGGCGTCTACATGGGTGCCACGCTCTCCTCGGAGACCACCGCCGCCGCGTCCGGCGCGGTCGGCGTCGTCCGCCGCGACCCGATGGCGATGCTGCCGTTCATCGGCTACCACGCCGGCGACTACTTCCGGCACTGGATCGAGATGGGCAAGGGCGTCGACGGTGACGAGGCCAAGCTGCCCAAGATCTACTACGTCAACTGGTTCCGCAAGGACGCCGAGGGCAACTTCCTCTGGCCGGGCTTCGGCGAGAACTCCCGGGTGCTCAAGTGGGTCATCGAGCGGCTCGAGGGTCGGGCCGACGCGGTCGAGACCCCGATCGGCATGGTGCCGACGCAGGACGCGCTGGACGTCGAGGGCCTGGACATGACGCCGGAGGACGTCCGGATCGCCCTCAAGGTCGACCCGGAGGAGTGGCGCAACGAGCTCCCGCTGGTCACCGAGTGGTTCGAGAAGTTCGGTGACAAGCTGCCGGGTGTCCTCTGGGCCGAGCTGGACGCGCTGCGCGCCCGGCTCGACGCGGAGCAGCCGCAGAAGTAGGTGTGACGGTTGCCCGTACCGGGCAACATCGGATCCCATGAGGACGGCCGCCGAGACCACCGAGGTCCGGCGGCCGTCCGCCGTCCGGGCCCTGACCACGCTGCTCGCCGTCACGGCGGCGGCCACCGTCGTGGTCGAGCTGCTCAACTGGTGGTACGCCCCGGAGCAGGAGTTCGGCCTGGCCGTACGCACCGGCTGGGCGATGCTCCGCTCACTCGCGTTCCTGGTGCTGATCGGGCACGTCAACCGCGGTCGTACCGTGGCCCGGCCGTTCGGGCTGATCCTCGCGGTGACCACCATCTTCGCGGTGGGCCGGCTGGTGGTGCCCCGGCAGGGGGTGCCGCCGCTGCCCGGGCTGCTCGGCTTCGCCCTGCTCACCGCGCTCTGCGTGAGTGTGGTCGCGCTGCTCTACCGCTCCGAGGCGGTCGGCGCGTACCTGGTCCGGCACCGCAAGACCCTGGTGGTCTCCGGCGGCACGATCTCCTGGCGGGAGGCCGCCCCGAAGCGGCCGCCGGTCACCGGGTGGCTGCTCACCAGCCGGGTCGCGGCCTTCACGTACAGCCCGTTGATGCTGGTGCCGGCGCTGGTGGCCGGGGGCGCGATTCTGGACGGCCGACTGGCCGCCGCGCCGGCGGTGGTGTTCTGGTTCCTCGCCGGCATCGCGGTCAGCTACGCGGTGCTCTTCTGCACCGCGTTCCTGATGCGCGGCCGCCGCTGGGCCCGCACCCTGCTGGTGGCGATCACCCTGGGCGTGCTCGCCGTCGACCTGCCGCTCTGCTGGTGGCTGCTCGGCGTCGACGGCCTGGTCCGGGACGGTGGCCCGCTCGTCGCCGCCGCCGTCCTCGCCCTCTACGGCCTCTGGCGCGCCACCCGCGCCGAACCATCCCCACCCCCCACCTGATCCCCCGGGCCAACCGGCCCACTCGGGTCCGTTGATCAAGAAGTTTGCGTCAGAATCCCGCGCTGTCCCGACGCAAACTTCTTGATCAAC
>NZ_JAEVHN010000497.1:0-4654 GCF_016803375.1 Micromonospora sp. 4G55 | reverse complement strand
GCGGCGCCGCCCTCGCGATGAACTCGTCGGTGCGCGGCTTCTTCGGCGGCGACGACACGGTGGCGGGCGACGCCACCGGCACCACCGTCACCGACGGCACCGCCGCCCGTCCCAGCGGGCAGCAGGCGAGCACGGTGCGCACCTACACCGAGCAGAACGAGAGCTACATGGGCTCCCGGGCCGGGGCCGCGCTGAAGAAGAACGCCCCCACCGGCGGGCGGACCTTCTCCGGCCCGGCCGCCGCCGCGGCCGAGACCCCGGTGACGGTGAAGACGGTGCTGGCCAAGGACCCGGTACGGCACCTCGCCAGCCGGGCCACCTTCGGCGCCTCGCCCAAGACGCTCGCCGACATCCGCCGGATGGGCATCGATGGGTGGATCCGCTGGCAGCTCGACCCGGAGAAGATCGCGCCGAGCCCGGCCGAGCTGAAGCTGGCCGAGCTGCCCAGCCTCAAGCTGAGCCCGGTGCAGCTGCGCGAGCAGCGCACCAGCTCAACGACAAGGGCGTGCAGCCGGAGAAGGAGATGGTGGACGCCACCATCGCCCGCCAGATCTGGTCCGAGCGACAGCTCTTCGAGGTGATGGTCGACTTCTGGAACGACTTCCTGCACGTCGCCGCCGACTTCGACGGCGGCGAGGTCTACCGCAACTCGTTCGACCGGGACGTCGTGCGGGCCAACGCGCTGGGCAGCTACCCGGACATGCTGGTCGCCGCGAACAAGCACCCCGCCCTGCTGCTCTACCTGAGCCAGAACGACTCCCGAAAGGACGCCATCAACGAGAACCTCGCCCGGGAGAACCTCGAGCTGTACTCGGTCGGCGTCGACGGCGGCTACACCGAGAAGGACGTACGGCAGGCGGCCATGCTCCAGACCGGCCGCGGTGTCCAGGACGGCAAGTACGTCTTCCGCGCCGACCAGCACTACCTCGGCAAGGTCAAGATCCTCGGCTTCAGCCACGCGAACGCCTCGGCGGACCCGAAGAAGGCCGACGCGGTCATCGACTCGTACATCCGCTACATCGCCCTGCACCCGTCGACCGCCCAGTACGTGGCGCGCAGCCTCGCCACCCGGTTCGTCTCGGACACCCCGCCGAAGTCCCTGGTGGACCGGCTGGCCAAGACGTACACGGTCAACAAGGGCATGGTGAAGCCGCTGCTGATGACGCTCTTCAGCTCCTCGGAGTTCTGGGCGGCGGTGGGGCAGAAGGTGCGCCGGCCGATGGAGTACCTGATCGCCACCTACCGGACCCTCAACGTGCGGCCGGAGGCGTCGCGGGGCTTCAAGTCCGACGGCGGGCGCCCGGCGTTCGCCCGGGGGCTGCGCCAGGTCCACGACAAGCTGCGCGAGCTCGGCCAGTACCCGATGGGCCAGCCCACGCCGGACGGCTACCCGGACGTCTACGTCGCCTGGACCTCGGCCGGCACCATGGTCAACGGCTGGAACGAGGCCGCCGACCTGCTCAACGGCTACCGCACCGAGTTCACCTACACCAGCGCGGAGAACCTGGTGGCGAAGCCGCCGGCGACCGCCGGGGCGTACGTGGACGCGCTCGCCCAGCGGCTGGTGCACCAGAAGCTGAGCGCCAAGGAGAAGGCGCTGATCCTCGGTGTCGCCGGCGTGCCGGCCGGCGCCAAGGTCGACGCGACGTTCAACGGGGCCGTCACCGCCGTCGCGCGGGCGATCCTCGCTTCCCCCCAGCACCACCTCCGGTGAGGCACCCGATGGAGAAGACTGTGCACTCGTTCCCCCTGCACCCCGAATGCCCCGACCTGCGGCGGCTGGCCGACAACCCGGCCGAGGCGCTGCTGCGCGCCGAGGCGACATCGTCGCCGCCGAGAGCGCCGCCGAGGCCGACCGCTACCGCCGGCTGGAGGACCTGGAGGAGGCCCAGCAGGACGGGCGGGGGGTGACCCGGGCGGACCTTCGTCGCCGGCGCCGCCGCCACCGCCACCGCGCTGGCCACCGCGCAGTTCGTCACCACCTCGGCGTCCGTTCGCCGCGACGAAGACCGGCACCCTGATCCACGTCTTCCTCTACGGCGGGCTGGACGGGCTCAGCCTGGTCGCGCCGGACAACGACCCGGTGCTGGCCAAGGCCCGGCCCGACCTGCTGCTCGGCAACGACTCGCTGGCCCTGGGCCGCGGCTTCAAGCTGACCAGCGGCGTTCCAGCCGCTGGAGCAGTGGCTCAAGGCCGGCCAGCTCGGCTTCATCCCGGCGGTCTCCGACGAGCGGCTGTCCCGCAGCCACTTCCAGGCCGCGGACGCCTGCAACCTGGGCGGCCTGCCCAACGAGACCGGCGGCCGGGGCTGGCTGGACAGCCTGGTCGACGCCCTGGGCAAGGGCACCGCGTTCCGCAGTGTCGGCATCGGCAGCACGCTGCCCCGGTCGCTGGTGGGCACCAACGGCGCGCTGTCGATCAACAACGTCGGCTCGCTGCGGCTCAACGGCGACGAGAAGTACCGGGCGGCCACCGAGAAGGCGATCCGGGGCCTCTTCACCGGGATCAACCACCCCGTCCAGGAGGCGGTGCTCGACGGCATGGGCGCGCTGGCCACGGCGCAGCGGCTGGCGGCCAAGCCGTACCAGCCGGCGGCCGGGGTGACGTACGAGGGCGTCGGGTCCGCGTTCCAGCAGCTCGCCCAGCTGATCAAGGGCGGGGCGAACGTCCGGGTGGCCACCGTCGGCATGGGCGGCTACGACACCCACGAGAACCAGGGCACCCGCGACGGCGGCCAGCTGCACCGGCGGCTCAACGAGCTGGCCACGGCGATGGCCGCGTTCTTCACCGACCTCGGTGACCGGGCCGCCGACGTCACCATCATGGTGTCCAGCGAGTTCGGCCGCCGGGTCGCCTCCAACAGCGGCGGCACCGACCACGGCCACGGCGGCGTGATCACCCTGCTCTCCGGCCGCAAGCTCGCCGGCTCGCTGCTCGGCACCTGGAACGGGTTGAACGATCTGGACAGTGGCGACGTACCTGAGTACAACAACATGTTCAACGTCTACGGAAGCGTGGCGCAGGGGCGGTTCGGCCTGACCAACGCCGAGGTGGACAAGATCTTCCCGAGGCAGAAGTACACCCCCATGAAGCTGTACGCGTGACGTACCAGGACACGTACGCCGGCGGCCGCCGTACCGGGAGCTCGTCCCGGCACGGCGGCCGTTCGGCCGCCCCCGTACCCCCGCCACCGGCGCTGCCCCGGCGCGGGCCCGGCGGCCGACGGGCGGTGTCCGCGCTGTTCTGGCTCGGCCTGCTGGCCAGCGTGCTGCCCTGGTGGCTGGACACCCCGGCCGGCGCGCTGGCCGACACCGGCGACGTGCTCACCGCCGCCGGGCGGATCACCGGCCTGGTCGCCGGCTACCTGCTGCTGGTGCAGGTGCTGATGATGAGCCGCCTCGGCGGGCTGGAACGCTGGCTCGGCGGCGAGCGGATCTCCCGGCTGCACCGGGACGTCGGCGCCACCCTGCTGGTCGCGGTGCTCGCCCACATGTCGCTGCTCCTGGTGGCCTACGCCGAGGCCGACGAGCAGTCGGTGGTGGGCGAGGTGGGCGTGCTGCTGCGCGACTACGAGGACATGCTCGCCGCGTTCGCCGCCGCCGGCATCATGGTGCTGGTCGGCCTCACCGGCGTCCGGGCGATCCGCACCCTGCTGCCCTACGAACTCTGGTACCACCTGCACCTGACCAGCTACGCGGCCCTGCTGCTGGGCTTCGGTCACCAGTTCAGCAACGGCGCCCAGCTCTTCCAGCCCGGGCCGGTGCGCACCGGCTGGATCGCCGCCTACCTGTTGGTGGTCGCCGCCCTGGTCTGGGGGCGGCTGGTCGCCCCGCTGCGCTTCAACCTGCGCCACCGGCTCCAGGTGGCCGACGTGGTCGCCGAGACTCCGGACACCATCTCGATCTACCTGACCGGCGCGCGGCTCAACCAGATCGACATGCTCGGCGGGCAGTACTTCCGCTGGCGGTTCCTCACCCGCGGCTGCTGGTGGCAGTCGCACCCGTTCTCGCTCTCCGCCGCGGCCAACGGCCGCTGGCTGCGGCTGACCGTCAAGGTGGTCGGCGCGCACACCGCCGACCTGCGCGACCTCGACCCGGGCACCCGGGTCTGGGCGGAGGGACCGTCCGGCACCTTCACCGCCGCGCACCGCACCCGGGAGCGGGCCCTGCTGATCGCCGGCGGCAGCGGCATCGCCCCGCTGCGGGCGATGCTGGAGGAGCTGCCGCCCGGCGCCGCGCTGATCTACCGCGCCCGCACCCCCGCCGACGTGCTGCTGCACCACGAGCTGGACTGGCTCGCCCAGGCCCGCCAGGTCTCCGTCTGGTACGTCATCGGCTCCCGCGACGACGCCGGCCCCCGCCAGGTGATGAACCCCGACGGGCTGCGTCGGCTGGTGCCCGACGTGGCCCGCCGCGACGTCTACCTCTGCGGCCCGTCCGGGCTGGTCGAGGAGTCGGTGCGGGTGCTGCGCGCCGCCGGCGTGCCCCGCCGGCAGATCCACCTCGCCACGTTCGAGCTGTAGAGAGGCACCCGACATGCGTCGCGCGATCCTCGCGATCACTGGCCTGGCCGCCAGCACCAGCGCGCTGGTGGTGCTCAAGGGCTCCCCGGGCGCCAGCCAGGTCGCTCAGGACCTCCCCGCCGACCAGGCGTC
>NZ_JAEVHN010000496.1:0-4660 GCF_016803375.1 Micromonospora sp. 4G55 | reverse complement strand
GTCAAGGATCGGCCCATGCGTGTCCACCATCAACGGGCGCAGGACAGCCGGCTGCCGGCCGGTGTGGGAGGACTTTCTGTACGTCTATCAAGGCGGCCCGCAACGGGCCGCACGCGCCGCCGCCAGGGCGCGCGCCGGCCGCGCCGCTATCGCTCTGCGGCCGTCACGCCGAACGCCCGGCGGCTGGCGCGGATTGCGGGAAGCCCGAGGGCCGCCGCAGACGGGATAGCGGGGAGAGTGGTGGAGGTTCGTCGCCGGCAGTCGGCCGCGCCGCGCCTGAGCAGCGCGGCGCAGGAAAGGGTACGCCGGGTCCGCGCGGCAAGCCCCAAGCATGGGGGTGGTGTCCGCCGAGGGCATGCCGGTCGCCCAGGAGCCGGCTCCGCAGCCGCTCAGGTGAGGTCAACTGCTCACCTGGGAGGGGGAGGGGTGGCCGCCGGTAGCCAGCTCCGACCCCGGGAGCCGGGTCCGTGCCGGGCGAGGTTGGGTCAACTGCGCCACTGTGGCGGTGTCCGCCGGGGGTGCGGTCCGTGACACGAGAGCCGACTCAGTCGGTCCCGGCAGCGTCCGTACGTGCGTCAAGGTCGCTTGACGTGGCGGCCCGAGCGGCGGCCCGCTCCCGCAAGGCGGGCCGACGGCGACAGGATGGCAGGCGGTGTATTTGCGGCAGTAGGATCGAGAGCTTCAGTCGATCTTGGCATCGAAAGTGCAGAACTCATGATTGCGATTCGCCCTTACACCAGCGCAGACGTCATCTTCGCCCGACAGCACCTCAACGGACCGGATGCTGGACACGCCGTCTGGTTCGGCTACTCATCACCCCGCTTACAGGCGGAGTTTGACGCCAACGGATTGCTTTCCCCCGACGGCGGCAGGCTGATCGTCGACCAGGACGGGGAAGCGGTCGGCAGTGTGCAGTGGGGCAAGGACTCATGGGGACCGGCGGGACTCAGCTGGTGCTGGGAAATCGGCATCCTTCTACGGAAAGATGCTCGTGGGCGTGGCATTGGGACGGAAGCCCAGGCGTTGCTTCGCGATTACCTTTTCAACCACACCCGCGCCGAGCGCTTGCAGGCGGTAACCGACGTTGAAAACATCGCCGAGCAGCGTGCGCTGGAGAAAGCCGGGTTCTTGCGGGAGGGTCGGGTCCGTAGCGCGCAGTGGCGCGCCGGGCGCTGGCACGATCAGTACCTCTACGCGTGCGTCCGTAGTGACTGGGAACGTTGACTGGGCTCTGCCTGGTGGGATGGATCTGGGGCACGCAGGGGGCACAAGACAGCGTGAAACGTCGTCAACCAGCGACCAACGATGGCAGCCTGAAAAGCCCTGCCAGCAGGTGCCGGGTACCGATCCCGCTGGTGGAGCGATAGCGGCCCTAAGTTCCGCTTCAACAGTTACAGGTCACCAGCTGCGGCTACCAGGACGACTGGGAGTTCCCCGTCCCACTGGCCGACGCCGAGACAGACGCTGCGATCTTCGAAGTGCCAGGCAGACAGGGACGGCACGAAGTTGGAAAGGACGCCAGCAAGGGCCGGCACCGTCTCGCCCTGCATCGAGTGGTCCAGGACTGGGCTTAGCTCGACCCGCTCCGGGGGCCCCCAGACTTGGATCAGTGCCTCCGCCAGGACAAGGCACTCCCGGTCGAAGTGATCCCATACCTCGTTGACCTGCGACCGATCCTCCCAGAATTCGGCACTGGTGCTCAGGTACAAGATTCGGTAGCCCGGACCTGCCGCGTCGGCAACAGCGGCATGGGGACCCGGTAGAGGCTGAATCTTGAGTCCGAGCACCCGCTCCAGGCATTCAGCGAGATCCACAGCCAGCCACTCTAGGTGTTGAGCTGTAGGCGATCTGCGGTGGCTGTCGACAGCAACGATGACAGCAACCGGCCGGGACGAGGGCGGCCGCCGGCGGCTGGGCGCAGACAGATCCCCGAGGTCGCGGACGCGGACGGACCCCACCGGACGGAGCGCCCAGAACTTACAAGCGAGGGGTCGCAGGTTCCTGGGCAGTAGCGCGCTATGTCGCGGACGTGTTGTAGCGATCAAGCGTCGCTTTGGATGTCGAGGCGTCCTGGAAGACAAGCTCCCACGGGCCGGTGTTCACGTCCATGTCCTTGCCGAAGCCGATCCACTTCCCGGCCATCCGCCGGCCAGTGGGCTCGGCGATGAGTTGGATTGCGCCGTGGTATCTGGCGCCCCGGTAGTAGCCGGTGGGGTCGGTCTGCTCGACCCAGGTGCCGGTGACGACGGCACCGTCCACGGTCAGGTCGAGTGAGAGAGACGACGACGCCGATCCGGGCAGGCTGCGCGCGGTCAGTCGGTCCCCGTGCTGGAGCATCACGACGAAGTGTTGTCCGGCGAAGGAGTCTCCTCGGCCGCTGGAGTAGTACTGGTAGCGGCTGAGCCACACTCCTTCGTGCGATTGGTGGGCCGTGGTGAGTTTGGTCGCCGGCGTGGGCGTGGCCAGGCTGGACAGGGGAGATGTCAGGTCGTGGCCCCCGTGTTCGTCGTCGGCGACGTGGCCGCCGGGCACTGCGACGAAGCCGAGCAGTGAGATGGGTAGCCCGGTGACGACTTCCAGCGCGCGTGCGTAGACGGGGCGCGGTGCAGCGATCGCGCCGGACTCCCATCGCTGGACGAGTCTCTTGTTGGCGTCGTTGGGCTCGCCGACGCGGTGGCCGGCGGCCTGGAGCGCGCGAGCGAAGTCGTCTTGGCTCATGCGCATTCCGGTGCGGACGGCGCGTAGGGCGGTGTTGGGGGCGGCCATGACCGTCACCATAGCGTCGTGTCGCCTTAATGTCGTCGGCTGAGTGGCCGAGTTGTCGGTTCTTGTGTCGTCGCGGCAGGTGACATCCCGGCGTCAGTGTGGGCCTGCGGCGGTCGGCACGCCGCCGCGTTTCACTGGCGGAGGTGGGGATGCCGGGTAAGGGCGACGAGCCGGCGGTGAGCCGGGGCGAGCAGATCCAGGCGGCCGAGCGGGAGGCCAAGCGGCGGCTTCTCGTCGAGGGGGAGGCCGACCGGATCCCGGTGGAGGAGACCACCCGGGCTACACCGGATCGGCGGTGGCGTCGTGGGCAGCGTTGAGCTGTTGCCGGTCGGGCGGCGGGTGGCGTATTGGCGTGGGCGACGGAAGCTGTCGCAGCAGGTGTTCGCCGACCGACTGGGCAAGTCGAAAAGCTGGGTCGACAAAGTCGAACGGGGCGTTCGGTCGCTGGACAAGCTGTCCACGCTTCAGGAGATCGCCCGCGTGCTCCGCATCGACACCGCCGCTCTGGTCGGCCGTGATGCCGAGGCGGCCGAGGCAACGAAACGCGCCGACGGCGTCGACCGGATCAGGGCGTCGCTATCGCGGTACGAGATCCCATTGGGCAAGCCAGTGGATCGCCCGGTGCTGCCGGTGGACCGGATGCTGCGGGACGTGGGGTATGCGTGGACGACGTTCCAGTACGCCCGCTACCCGCAGGTGATCGACCTGGTACCGAATCTGCTCACCAACATGCAGCGCACCCATGCGCAGGCCCCTGTGTCGGGCCGGGTGCCGCTCGTGGAGGCGTACCGGGTTACCGCCGCTCTGCTGGTCAAACTCGGAGACGCGGAGCTGGCGTGGTTGGCTGTTGACCGGGCGATGCTCGCCGCCACCGGGGACCGGGACCTGGTGGCCGCCGCAGCCGTACAACTCGGCCAGGTGTTGCGCGCGCTCGGGCGGGTGCGGGAGGCGAAGTCGGTAATGCTCACCGCCGCGTACCGGATCGCGCCGCCCGTGATCGAGCACGGCACGCCGGCGGAGCTGTCCCTGTGCGGGGCACTGCTCATCCAAGCCGGTCTGGCCGCGGCACAGGACGGGAACGAGGCCGCCGCCAGCGAGCTGATCGACGAGGCCGCTGGCATGGCGGAGCGGGTCGGCGACGGGTACGACCATCACCGCACCGGTTTCGGGCCCACCGCCGTCGACTTGGCCCACGCCGCCGTAGCCGTCGAAACTGGCGACGCGTGTGATGCGATCGCCTGGCACGAGAAGGCCATCAAGCGGCCCGGCTGGCGGTGGCTATCCGCCGAACACCGCGCCGCGCACCTGCTCAACGTCGCACGCGCCTACCTGCACCTCGACGATGCGGGCAACGCCGCCCGCGTGCTGACCGAGGCCGAGCGCATCGCACCGGCCGAGATCGTGCACCGGCCCGCCGCCTGGGACATCCTTGCCGAGGTTGCCCGTGACCCCCGCGCCCCGACCAGGATCGCTCAGCTCGCCGCCACGCTTGGGGTGGGCTGAGCGGTGAGAGCGTCATTTTCACGAGGCAGGGGAGTACAGCAGAGAAGTACAGCAACCGTGCCAGCCGAACCAAGCCGAGCAGCACGCAACCAGGCCGTCTGACCTCGCATCAAGCCCGGTCCGACCGGCACGCCGAGAGTTCACACCGAAGAGGTCACTGGTTCGATCCCAGTATCGCCCACCATGGATATACGCAGGTAGGAAGCCCGTCACCGGTTCGGCCGGTAACGGGCTTTCTACCGTCTGCCCCTTAAATTTGGAGCAGATTGGGAGCAGCCCCGCGACGTGGGCGACCACCAGCGGCACGATGTCTCCGTAGCCCTGTTTCCGCCGGGTTCAGTCACCGGCGGCGCATGATGGCGTAGTCCATCCTGCTGCTGGCGAACTCGGA
>NZ_JAEVHN010000495.1:0-4661 GCF_016803375.1 Micromonospora sp. 4G55 | reverse complement strand
CGCGGACGCGTCGGCGGGCATGCTCGCTCCTCACACAGCGCGGACGGCCGGCAACTCCTGACGCCGACCGGGGGACCCCAGCGTAACCAGGGCCGCTGTCCGACGCATCCGACGCGCGCCGGGCCCCGCGCGGTGCGCGGGACCCGGCCGGCGGTCAGGAGATGTCGCGCCGCCGCATCGTCCAGAGGGCCGCGCCGAGCAGCAGGACCAACCCGCCGATCAGCAGGGTGGACGAGTGCTGCCAGGTGATGTCGAGCGTCTCCGGCTTGCACTCACCGGAGAACGAGACGTTGTTGCAGGAGTCCCAGTTCTCCAGGGTCACCTTCTTCTGCATCCAGGCCAGCGCGTAGGTGGGCAGCAGCCACGCCTCCACGAACTTCACGTTCGCCATGCTGAGCAGGATGCCGACGCCGAACTGGCCCACCACGGCGAGCGCGATCGCGCCGCCGAGCGCCATCGCGGTGTGCCGGCCCAGCGAGGCCAGCGCGAAGCCGATCGTCGCGGCGGTCAGCACCAGCAGCAGCCCGCGCAGCCCGGTGAGCGCGAAGGACTGCCAGGCCCCGGACGTCGTCTTCGCGGTGGTGCCGCGGAAGGTGCCGACCAGCCAGAACCCGACGGTCCAGACCACCGCCGAGGTCAGGGCCAGGGTGAGCAGGCCGGTCAGCAGCGCCGCCAGCTTGGTCAGCAGTACGGTGAGCCGCTTCGGCCGCCAGAGCAGCAGGTTCATCATTCCGCCGGTGCTCCACTCGGCCCCGACGAAGGAGGCGCCGACGACGAACCCGACCAGCGCCAGGATCGCGGTGAAGGGCACCAGCGTGTCGTCGAAGGTCTTGCGGAAGTCGAAGGTGGACGGCAGGAACCACTGCGCCTGGAACGCGTCCCGCGGTGGCGGGCTGATCATCTCGCAGTCCGGCGGGAACCGGCCCTCGGTGTTGGGCGTACCGCCCGACTGGGCCCGCACGCAGGCCGCCTTCTCCTGCTCGGCCCAGCGGACCTGCTCCTGGTACTGCTGCTCGGCCTGGCGCTCGGCGCGGGCCCGCTCGGCGGGGCCGATCTTGTGGTTGGTCAGGAAGACGCCGGCGAGCACCGCCAGCAGCACCAGCACCCCGGCCAGGGTCATCCAGCGGGTGAAGCGCCGCTTGGTCAGCCGGCGCAGCTCCGTACGGTAGAGACTCATGCTCCCCAACCTCCTCCGGCGGCGCCGGCCTGCTCCGACCCACCGACCTTTGTGGACTGGTCGACCTGGCGGTGCTGACCGGGTACCGGCGCGGTCGCGGTCAGTTCCAGGAAGACGCTCTCCAGGTCCACCGCGACCGGGGCCAGTTCGCTGACGTACAGGTGCTGCTCGGCGAGGAGCCGGCTGACCGAGGCGGGCTTGTCCACGCCGGCCAGCATCAGGTGGTCGGGGTGCCGGGTCACCGACACGCCGGAGCGGTCCAGCAGGTCGGCGGCGGCGGCGAGGTCCTCGGCCGCCTCCAGCCGGACCCGGACCCCGCCGTGCGAGTGTGCGGCGAGCACCTGGTCGACCGGGCCGAAGGCGACCCGCCGGCCCAGCGAGATGATGGTGACCGAGTCGCAGATGAGCTGGATCTCGCCGAGGATGTGGCTGGAGAGCACCACGGTCATCCCGGATTCGGCGAGGGTGCGCATCAGGGTGCGCATCTCCCGGATGCCGCCGGGGTCGAGGCCGTTGGCCGGCTCGTCGAGGATCAGCAGCTTCGGGTTCTTGAGCAGGGCCGAGGCGACCGCGAGCCGCTGCTTCATGCCGAGCGAGTACGTCCTGACCCGCTCACCGGCCCGGTCGCGCAGGCCGACCAGCTCCAGCACCTCGTCGACCCGGTTGACCGGCACCTCGCCGGCGCCGGCGAGCAGCGACAGGGTGTCGCGCGCGGTGAAGTGCGGGAAGAACTGCGGGCTCTCGACGATCGCGCCGACCTGACCGGCCACGGTGGGCAGCGCCGCGGGCACCTCGTGCCCGAGGATGGTCATCCGGCCGCCGTCGGGCCGGATGAGGCCGAGCAGGGTCCGCAGGGTGGTGGTCTTGCCCGACCCGTTGGGGCCGAGGAAGCCGTGCACCTGGCCCGCCTCGACCCGCATGTCGAAGCCGTCCAGCGCGTTGCGGGTGCCCCGCCGGCGGCTCTTGTACGTCTTACGTAGACCTTCGATCTCCAGGACAGCCGACAAGCTGCGCCTCCCCCGATGGTGGCTTATGACAGCGGTCACCATACTCGGTATGCCCAGGAGGGCAATACCCGGTATGCATCGGGGCGTCGAGCCGCTACCGACGGTGCATCAACGAGGGAATCAGGCGCAGATGACGTTGACGCCGGCGGCGCGGAACGCCTCCACCACCTCGGTCGCCGCCCCGGAGTCGGTCACCAGCGTCTCCACCCGGTCCACCGGGCAGATCCGGGCGAAGGCGTGCCCGCCGAGCTTGGACGAGTCCGCGATGATCACGACACGCTTGGCCCGGGCCACCATCAGGTTGTTCATCGCCGCCTCCCCCTCGTGGTGGGCGGCGGCGCCGAGCTGCGGGTCGACGGCGTCCACGCCGAGCAGGGCGACGTCCAGGGTCACCTCGCGCAGCAGCGCCCCGCCCAGCGGGCCGACCAGCTCGAACGACTTCGGGCGCACCACCCCGCCGGCGACCACGACCTTCATCCGGGAGCGGACCAGCAGCTCGTTGGCGATGTTCAGGGCGTTGGTGACCACGGTCAGCTGGGCGCCCTCGGCGCTGGTGTTCAGGTCGGGGCGGACGGCCAGGGCGCGGGCGACCTCGGTGCTGGTGGTGCCGCCGTTGAGGCCGACCACGGTGCCCGGGGTGACCAGGGCGGCGGCGGCCGCACCGATCCGCTGCTTCTCGGCGGAGTGCTTCGCGGTCTTGTAGCGCAACGGCAGGTCGTACGAGACGCCGTTGGCGACCGCGCCGCCCCGGGTACGGGTGATCATCTGCTGCTGGGCGAGCTGGTCGAAGTCACGGCGGATGGTGGCCTGCGAGACGTCCAGCCGCTCGGCCGCCTCCTCGACGCTGACCCGACCACTGTCGGTCAGCATCTCGAGCAGAGCGTTCCATCTGGCGTACCGGTCCACCGCGGGGGCCTCCGTTGACTCTGCACGAACGGTGATTGATTGCGTGCACAGTAGTGCGCGAAACTACGAGGGCGCAAAACCACCATCTGCGCGATCCGGGAGCTGGTTGCCACGGCCACCCGGGTTCGCGCAGAATGACGCGCGAAAGACGGCTGTAATGAGCCGTATTGCGCACCGCCGCCCTGTGCGAGGAGTTCTCATGGCGTACGTCGACGCGGAGATCGCGAGCCAGCCCGACTGCTGGCGGGAGGCGGCACAGCTCGCCGGCACCGTCGCCACCGACCTGCCGCGCCCCGGCGAGCGGGTCGCCGTCGTCGGGTGCGGCACCTCCTGGTTCATGGCGGCGGCGTACGCCGGGCTGCGCGAGCGCGCCGGCCACGGCGAGACCGACGCCTTCCAGGCCAGCGAGTTCCCCACCGGCCGCCGCTACGACCGGCTGATCGCAATCACCCGCTCCGGCACCACCACCGAGGTGCTCGACCTGCTCACCGCGCTGCGCGGGCAGACCCCCACCACGGTCCTCGTCGGCGACCCCGCCTCGCCCGCCACCGGGCTGGCCGACGCGGCGGTGACCATGCCCTTCGCCGACGAGCGGTCGGTGGTGCAGACCCGCTTCGCGACCACCGCCCTGGCGCTGCTCCGCGCCCACCTCGGCGACAACGTCGAGGCGCTCGCCGCCGACGCCGAGGTGACCGTCCGGGCCCCGCTGCCGATCGACCCGGCCCGCATCGAGCAGGCCACCTTCCTCGGCCGGGGCTGGACGGTCGGCCTGGCCCAGGAGGCCGCGCTGAAGTGCCGGGAGGCGGCCACCTTCTGGGCCGAGGCGTACCCGGCGATGGACTACCGGCACGGCCCGATCTCGATCGCCGCACCGGGCCGGCTGGTCTGGGCGTTCGGCGAGCTGCCCGAGGGACTGCCCGAGGACGTGGCGGCCACCGGCGCGGCGTTCGTGCACAGCCGCCACCACGGCTGCCGCACCGTGCTGGGCAGCTGGGCGGCGGGGCGTACCCCGGTCGACCCGATGGCCGACCTCATCCTGGCCCAGCGCTTCGCGGTCGCCCTGACCACCAGCCGCGGCCTCGACCCGGACGCGCCCCGGCACCTGAGCCGCTCCGTGGTCCTCGCGTGACCGACGCCCCCGACGGTGCCCCGGTCGTCGTCGCACTGGACGTCGGCGGCACCGGGATGAAGTGCGCCCTGGTCCGCCCGGACGGCGCGGTGGTGCACGCCGAACGACACCCCACCGGTGCCGGACGCGGCCCGGCCGCCGTGGTCGACACCATCCTGGATGTGGCGGAAGGGCTGGCCGGCAAGGCCCGCGCCGACGGCCTGACCCCGATCGCCTGTGGCATCGGGGTGCCGGGGCTGGTGGACGAGGTCGCCGGGGTGGCGGTCTGGTCGTCCAACATCGGCTTCCGGGACGTACCCCTGCGGGAGCTGGCCGCCACGCGGCTCGGACTGCCCACGGCGCTCGGCCACGACGTGCGCGTCGGTGGCCTCGCCGAGAGCCGGCTCGGCGCCGGCCGGGGCGTCGGACACGTCCTCTTCGTCGCCGTCGGCACCGGCATCGC
>NZ_JAEVHN010000494.1:0-4667 GCF_016803375.1 Micromonospora sp. 4G55 | reverse complement strand
GCAGCATCTCCAGGCACCGTCGGACGGCGGCGGCCATCAGCACGTTCGGCACCCGCATGGACAGGGTGCAGTGCGGCACCCAGCGCCCCGGGCGGTACTGCTCGGACAGGGTGACCCCGGCCCGGATCAGCCGCTCGTGCACCAGGGCGTGGTGGGCCAGCAGCTCGACGGTGGGGGTGACGCCGAGCCAGAGCACCCGGCCGACGAACTGGCCGGCATGGTCGAAACCCAGCCGCAGCGGCGCGGCGACCACCGTCCCGCGCAGCGCGTCGGCCACCCGCTCCGGGTCGAGGCGGGGCGCCACGGCGAGGGACACGTGCGGCCGGTGCCGCTGCTCCAGCAGCGAGCGCATGCTCTGTACGCCCTCGGCCTCCAGCGCGTCCCAGAGGACCCGGATGCGACGGGTGGCGTCGGTGTCCAGATACAGCTCCAGCGCCGCGACCACGTGATCACCCTAGATGCCGGGTTTACCGGCCCCGGCCGGCGGTACCCGACGGGAGACGGCGGCCCGCGAAGGAGTGCTCCGGTGGACGTGAACGACCTGCTGACCGAGATCTACGACCGGCTGCCCGACCTGGTGCGCGCGGCGGTGGACGGGCTGAGCCCGGCGGAGCTGCGCCGGTCGCCGGTGCCCGGCGGCAACCCGGTCGGCTGGCTCATCTGGCACCTGACCCGGATCCAGGACCACCATGTCGCCGACCTGCTCGGCGCGGAGCAGGTCTGGACCTCCGGTGATTGGGCCGCCCGGTTCGGGCTCGACCCCGACCCCGACGACACCGGCTACGGCCACACCCCGCAGCGGGTCGCCTCGGTACGCCCGGAGAGCGCCCGCGCCCTGGTCGACTACTACGACGCGGTCGCGGGGCGTACCCGGACGTTCCTGGCCGGGCTGCGGCCGGCGGACCTGGACCGGGTGGTGGACGAGGCGTGGGACCCGCCGGTGACCCTCGGGGTGCGGCTGGTCAGCGTGGCCGACGATGGCCTCCAGCACGCCGGCCAGGCCGGCTACGTCCGGGGCCTGCTCCACTCCGGGTGAGCCGCCGTCACCCGGCCCGGCGCAGGGCGGCGTACGCGAGCAGGTGGAACGCCTGCGCCTCCGGGGAGGTGCCGGGGCGGGTGAAGTCCGGCGCGCCGCTGACCGGCCGGACCAACCCGTGCCGGTCGACCTGCCGGGTCGCGGCGGCCAACAGGTCCCGCCCGACGTCCCGGTACGCGGCCGGCAGCCAGCCGTCGGCGACCCCGGTCAACGCCGCGTACGCCAGCATCTGCGCGACGTTGGCCTCGACGAAGCTGCCCGGGTCGTCGAGCACGTCGTGGAAGAGCCCGTCCGGCCTGCGGTGCGTCAGGCAGGCGTCGAGGACCGTCCGGGCGTGTCCGGCCAGCTCCTCGCGCTGCCCGGCCGGCCAGTCGGGCCGCAGCCGCAGCGCGCGGGCGATGCCGGCGACCACCCAGCCGTTGCCGGTGCCCCAGTGCTGCGGGTGGTCCAGCCGCGCCCGGCCCTCGTCCCAGCGGGCCGCGTAGAGCCCGCTGCGCTTGTCGTACAGGCGGCGACGGTGACCGTCGACCTGGGCCGCAGCCGGTCCGGGATGCCCGCAGAGGGCGAGCAGCGGCACCACCATGTACACCGTGTCCGCCCAGACCTGCCGGTTGCCGAGCAGATGGAACAGGGTGCCGTCGTCGGCCCGGGGCGCCCGGGTCAGCAGCCAGTCGAGCTGCCGGTCCAGTGCCGCCGCCCAGCGCTCGTCGGGGTGCGCCCGGACGGCGTGTCGCAGCGCCTCCCCGCAGGCCGCGCCGTTGACCGCGCCGGCCTCCCCGGAGACGTCGCCGAGCCGGCCGTCCGGGTGCTGACGGGTCACCGCCGCGTCGGCGAGCAGCACCGCCTGCTGGTCGAGCCCGAGGTCGAGCAGCGCGTGGCCGGTCACCCCCTGCTCCCACGACTGCCGCTGCATGGCCAGCAGCGCCGCGAGCACCCGGCCCACCCGGGGGTCGTCCAGTTCACCCATCGTCGCCTCCCTCCGCTTCTGCTACCCCGGATCCGGCGGCGCACCCACGGGCCTCCGGGCTGCCCGAGGGTAGGGGCCGGGCCGATTCACCCGGTGCGGGTGAGGCGGCCTCACCCCGACGACTGCGATCGTGCTCACCGGGCTGCGGACCGGACGGGGGAGGGGCGCCATGGCGACGTCGGGGGCGGAGTTCCTGGAGCGGCTGACGTCGCGCCGCCGCCCGCAACTACCCGAGAACCTCACCGGCACGATCCGGCTGGACCTGCACGACGGGGGCAGCACCGAGCACTGGTACCTCACCGTGCACGACCAGCGTGTCGACGTGACCCGCTCGCCCGAGAACGCCGACCTGGTGGTGCGGGCCGACCGGGAGGTCTTCGACCGGCTCGTCGACGGCCGGACGGAGGTGGTGCAGTCGCTGATGCGCAACGAGTTGACCGTGCAGGGCGAGATGCGGCTGCTGCTGACCCTGCGGCGGGTCTTCCCGGGCCCGGTCGACGCCCGGCACCCGCGCGACGTGGCCCGAGAGAGCCTGGGCCGGTGAGACAGGAACGCGTCCACGTCGTCGCCGGCAACGCCTTCGCGGCCAGTGACGCCCAGGGCGACATGGAGGTCGATCCGCGGGCGCCGGTCGGGCTCTTCTCGTTCGACACCCGGTTCCTGTCCCGCTGGGTGCTCACCGTCGACGGTCAGCGGCTGGACGCCCTGTCCCGGGACGACATCAGCCACTTCGAGACCCAGTTCGTCCTGGTCCCCGGCACGGCCAGCCACTACGTCGACGCGGACGTCTCGGTCATCCGGTACCGCTCCATCGACGACAGCTTCAACGAGCGGATCACGGTGCTCAACCACTCAGCCGGCCCGGCTGAGCTCGTCGTCCGGATGGACGTCGACGCCGACTTCGCCGACACCTCGGAGATCCGCAGCCCCCGGCCCCGCCGGACGACCGCGACCGCCTTCCCCGACGAGGGAGTGCTCCGGCTGCGGTACCAGCGGGACCGGTTCTGCCGGGAGGCGGCGGTCTCCACGACCGCCCCGGGCCACGTCGACCAGGGTGGCTTCACTTACCGGATCACCGTCCCCCCGAACGGGCGGTGGGTCACCGACCTGCACGTCAATATGATCATCCGCGGCGAGGGCGGCCGGGACGTGCGGGCCAGCCTGGAGACGCACCGGCAGCTGGTCGACCACGACATGCGCGATGACCTGCGGGACTGGCTGGATCGGGCCCCGCGGCTGGTGGCGGAGCGCGACGTCCTCTCCGACGTCTACGAGGGCGCGCTGACCGACCTGGCCGCGCTGCGCTACACGCCGTTGTCCTACCCCGCGCGGGTGCCGGTGGGCGGCCTGCCGTGGGCGATGGCGCTCTACGGCCGGGACGCCATGATCACCTGCTTGCAGACGCTGCCGTTCACCCCCGAACTGGCCCCGGCCACCCTGCGGCTGCTGGCCCTGCTTCAGGGCGGACGACTCGACGACTACCACGACGAGGAGCCCGGCAAGATCCTCGGCGAGCTGCGCTACGGCGAGTCCGCCGGCTTCGGCGAGGAACCGACGGCGCTCTACTACGGCGCCGCCGACACCACGCCGCTCTTCGTCGTGCTGCTCGACGAGTACGAGCGCTGGTCCGGCGACGCCGCGCTGGTCCGGGAGCTGCAGCACCCGGCGCGGATGGCGCTGGACTGGATCGACGCGTACGGGAACCTGACCGGCGACGGCTACCTGCGCTACCAGCGGCGCAACTCGCGCAACGGGCTGGTCAACCAGACCTGGAAGAACTCGCCCGACGCGATCGTGCACCGCGACGGCCGCCAGCCCGCCCTCCCGCGGGCGACCTGCGAACTCCAGGGGTACGCGTATGACGCGAAGCTGCGGGGTGCCCGGCTGGCGCGGGAGTTCTGGGGCGACCCGGCGTACGCCCACCGGCTGGAGGGGGAGGCGGCGGCGCTCAAGGAGCGGTTCAACCGGGACTTCTGGCTGCCCCGGCGCGGGCACTACGCGCTGGCGTTGGAGCCGGACGGCACCCCGGTGGAGACGCTCACCTCCAACATCGGGCACCTGCTGTGGAGCGGGATCGTCGAGAAGGAGCGGTCCGCGCAGGTCGCGGAGCACCTGCTCGGGCCGGAGATGTTCACCGGGTGGGGCGTGCGGACGCTGGCCCAGGGGCAGCTGCCGTACAACCCGGTGGGGGCGCACGTCGGGGCGGTCTGGCCGTCGGACAACTCGCTGATCGCCGCCGGCCTGCGCCGCTACGACCACGACGACGCGGCGGCCCGGGTCGCGGCCGGCGTCCTCGCGGTCGCGGAACTGCTCGGCGGTCCGGTGCCCGAGGTGATCGCCGGCTACCCACGCGAGCTCACCGGGTACCCCGTCCAGTTGCCGATGGCGGGCCGCCCGCAGTCCTGGGCCTCCGGCGCGCTGCTGATGCTGCTGGGCACCATCCTCGGGCTGCGGCCCTGCGGGGACGATCTGTTGGTCACCCCGGCCGTGCCGCAGGGCTTCGGCCGGGTGGAGCTGCTGGACGTCCCCGGCCGCTGGGGTCACGCCGACGCGTACGGTCGGGACCGCTCGGCCCGCGCGAACGGGCGGCCTTCCCGGCTGCGCTGACCGCGACGGCGTCGCGCGTACCCGCCCTCGACTCGGCGCGGTCACCGCTGGGCGGCG
>NZ_JAEVHN010000493.1:0-4670 GCF_016803375.1 Micromonospora sp. 4G55 | reverse complement strand
AGGTGCCGCGCCTGCCGGGTGGTCGCCCATTCCACCTGCCAGCACGGGTACGGCGCGAGCAGCGCCCACCACGTCCGGCAACCGGTACACATCCCGTCCACGCCCAGCAGATGTTCGACCAGAATCTGCCGCTCGGCCTCGCTGCTCACTGCTCCTCCTGGGCGGGCCAGTGCCCCCGGTTGATCGGGATGCGGTTTCGGCCACGGCAGGGCAGCTCAGCCCCACAGCGGCAGATCCACGTCCACGCCCGCCATGACCATGCCGGGCGGTGTCGCCGGGCCAGGGTCATCGCGACAGCAATCAGGTACTGGTCGTAGGTGACACGTCGCCACGGCGACGTCCTGTCCCGCATCGCTTACTCCCTCCGCCGGGCATCACTCCATGGCCGACCCCGAACAACTGGGCCGGACCTGGAACGCTCGGTAACTGCGACGCTACGATCACGGCGACAACGGTTGGACTCACCGGCGGTACGAGTAAGCAGGCCAGACGCCCCGCCCGGACAGCCTGCGGGCGGGAAAGGTCGACCACCGGTCAACGTAGGGATTCGGATGGCAGGTCGCGGACGATCAGCACCACAGCGGGGTGAGGTGACCGGCTACCTGCTCAAGCTGATCCGGGAGTCCATCCCGCTGACACAGGAGCAGCTCGCCGTCGAACTGGGCGTCGGCCGCGCCACCGCGCAGAGCTGGGAATCCGGGCGCCGGCCATTCACGGCAGTGCCGCTCGGGCAAGCGATCGTCGTCCGGCACAGGCTGGGACGGCTCGGGGCGAATGCGATCCTGCTCGCCGCACTCGACGACGCCACCGAAGCAGACTTCATCCTTGCCGCGGTCCTCGACGAGCAGGTGGACCGCTCCGACATCGCCGAACAGCCGCTCGGCTGGTCCGTACTCACCCACCGTCTGACCGACCTGATCCTCTGGGCCGTCCTGGGGCAGACACCGACCTTCGCCAGAGGGCTACCCATTGCCCATCCCCGGCGGGGTCCGGTCGCTTCCGGGCCGACCCTGCCGGTCGGCGAACAGCGCACGTTCTTCGCTCACCTTCACGTGCTCGCCGAACGCGCCGCAGCCGGACGCGAGCCGAACGTGCTGCTCCATCGGCAAGCCTGCTTCCTCGCCGGCATGGACGCTGCCAGGACGACGGCCGGATGGCTCGCTCAGAACACCACCCGCGTCCGCCGGATGACCACCTTCCGCACCTGGTCACCGCTGTGGCCCGACGCCCGCTCCGTCGTCACGTCCCTCGCCAACCAGGGCGACCCGGAACCGCTGCGTGACTTCATCGCTCGCGCGCACCCGGACGACGCCTGCGAGCGAGCGGCCCTCAACTACTCGGCCTACTGGGTGGGCGAGATCCCGTACCGCCAGCGCGACGACTCCTTCATGCCCGGGACGCTCGCAGACTGGCATGGCTCGGTCCTTTATCGGCACCTGGTCCAACGCCTGGAGCCAGGGCACCCCTTCGTCGACCTCAACATCCACAACATCTGGGCCTTGCTGGCCGCACGGCGCGGCCTCGCTCTCGACAACCCAGCCGCGAGTCGGGCACTCCTCGCCCGCACTGTCCGGCTCCTCGACAGCGACCGGATCTCCCCACAGTCCCGGCAGGAACTAACCTCTATCGTCTACAGCCTGCGGGCGGACGGACTCACCGGCACAGGGACGGGCAGATGAGCGACGACCAGGACTGCGCCGGAGCAATGACCTTCATCTTCGAAGCCGGCGTACTCAAACGCGCCGCCCGCACCGGCTGGTGGTTCGCCGGCGTCAAGCACCCTGAGTCCATCGCTGAGCATTCGTTCCGGACCGCGCTCATCGGAATGATGCTCGCCGCCATGGAGGGCGCCGACCCGGCTCGGGTGTCGATGCTCTGCGTCCTGCACGACACCCAGGAAACCCGGATCACCGACATCCCGCACATCGCCAAGCGCTACCTCACCGCCAAGCCCAACACCGCCATCACCGCCGACCAGGTTGCCACCTGCCCACCGGCCGTCGCCGACGTCATCACTGTCGCCGTCGCCGAGTACGAGGCTGGCGAGACACCAGAAGCTATCGTCGCTCGCGACGCCGACAAACTGGAATGCCTCGTCCAAGCCGTCGAGTACCGCCATCAGGGCATCGACAACGTCCAGCGCTGGATTGACAGCTCACGAGCGGCACTCAAGACCGCCAGTGCCCACCGCCTCGCCGACGCCGCGCTCAGCGGACAGCCCCTGGCCTGGCTCGCTCCTCCGCCGTTGGAGTGAGCCGCCAGTGCTCGGCGTTGAGGCGTCGCTGAGCACTCGCGGCTCTGTGAGCTCTTCGGTGTGAACGAGGTTTCGAAGCATCCTTTGATGTCATCCGGTGCCGTCTTGCACGGTGGAGCATGGGCGCTCTGCCGCCTTGTGTCGTCCCCGGTCGGCCATCGCCGGTCGTCTCGCTGCCTCCCGGCTGCCGCCGTGGCTGGCACCGGCTACCCCGACCGGCTGCCGGCGGCAACAGAGCAGTCGCGGTTAGCTCCCATAGCCCGACAACCAGGGCAGCGCATCGACCTCGGACGTCCGCCCCTGCAAGACCATCGTGAACAGGTCCAGTATCCTTGCCCGCGAAAAGCCTTCCATGTGCAGCGGGCCGCGGACTTCCTCGTCATCCTCCCAAATCACAAGTCCCCGGCTTCCCGCGAACGCGAACACGCCATACCCAGCCTCGTTGTCGCTGATCCATACCTCAGGATGCTCCGGATCGTCGGCCGCCAGCTCGTCCAGCGGATTCGCGAGCTGGTCGACCGACGAGGCAACCTCGCCGCTTCCCCAGCGATGTTGAATCGAGCATTGCCTTGCATGAGGAACGTCAGCCATGGAGCGATCCTCACCCATGGCGAGACAGCCACTTTGCCCCCGGTGCCGAAAGGCTGGACCTCGTCTTCGTCGACCCCTGACCCCCAGGCAACCCACACAGCTTGCCGACCTGCATGGCCACGTACGCGTAGCTGCGGAGTCCGTCCGCGTCGGTCCGTGGACGTCCACGGCCGCTCGCCCCGGGCGTCACCCAGTTAGTCACTCACCCACTCGCTACGCCAGTCGGGCGCGTCGCAGACCAGTGGGTCACGGTCGGAATACAGCGCGACTGCAAAACCGCTGACCTTGCTTGCCCCGTCAGTCGATGTCAGGCGGACTCCGTAGACCAAGAACGTGCCTTTGAGGCTCGATCGTCGTTCCGGCTCTCCGAGGCGAAAGCTCGCAAGTGGTGGCTGATTCCGTAGGAACTCCTCGTGCTGGGCTTCGGGGTAGCTGTCCAGCACGTCACTGCATAGCAGCAGGTAGGCCCCATGGGAGTCCTCGTTGCGGACCCGCTCCAGGTAGGCCACCAGCACCGCCTTGGCCTCAGCAACCTCAACTGCCTGTCGACGGTCCACGTACAGACGCCCGCCATAGCCGGCCGCCGCTAGCGCCAAAACGACCGCCGTGCCGGCCGCAGCTACACGGATAGGCCGTGACCGCCACCTAACCGCCCCCGCCATGAGCGTCAGCCTAGCCAGTACCTGCTGAATGCCGCCGGCCGCACTGTCAGCTTGGGAAGGTGGGTTGGGTCGGACCTGTCGGACGGATGGATCCATGGGGCGAGCTGGAAGGCCGTTGGTCGCCGACGCCCGAGCGGTGAGGTTCGGGCCGTGCCAAGTGCCGCCCTTGGCCAGTGTTGACCCCTGCATCGGGCATGCGACGGGCACGACCAGCGGTCGGGGAGGTGAGACACCGATCTGAAATGTGCGACGGCGGCCCGAGAGATCAGTCCTCGCAGGAAAACCCCGGCCCGCCGATACCTTCATACCCAATCTCGACACTGTAAACAGTGCGCTTTCCCTCCCACAGGGCCCCATCCTGCGTTAGAAGGAAAATAAGGTGCCGTCCCTCTATCACCTTCGTACCACACAGTTGATTGCCACTGATCATTTGCCAGCCATTCGCTTCACCGACCTGCCGGTAGAAGCCATAAACATCTGGAAGAGTCCGCATCCGCTCCGGATATGCGTACATGGCGTAAGCGCCGCCGATGTGGGCGCTTTTGTCCACTACGCCGGTGCAGGGTTCGCCATGCTCCGCGTAGACCTGAATCATGCCGGGGGGTGCCTGGGCTATCAGGGGATCCCTCGCGAGTCGGGCGGCGAAGGCTTCGTCGGCTGCTACACACGAAGGCCCCGGTGCTGGCACCGAGACCGGTCGCAGGGACGAAAGATAAAGCCCGACGACGATGATGCCGGGAGGAAGCAGGCCAAGAGCTGTCCAACCGAGCGCTCTTACTGCTTTGCCTAGCACGCCACCTCCCCCTCCGACCGCGCGGCAAGACCATACCGGAGTCGCCGGTCCGCGCTGGCAGCTCCATATGCACGTGGCCCAATCTGCCATCCTGTCTGCCATCGACCCGCCCTGCGGGGGAGCGGGCCGCCGCCCGGCCCGCCACGTCAAGCGGACCTTGACGGCTCGTACGGACGCTGGCGGGTCGGGCGGTGGTCTGCTCGGCTCGTCCCGGGTCGATGGCAGGCGAGATGGCCTACCGCAACCACCCACGAACCGCGACCCGCCGACGGAGCCCCGGCCATCCTGGAGCCGGAGCGCCCCCGCCGGAGGCGCTCTAACAGAACCCGCGACCGAACCCCAGCCTCCGCCGACGCGGTCGGCGTCCGCT